>DAOVTR010000319.1 GCA_030633015.1 Bdellovibrionales bacterium | reverse complement strand
CCCATTGAAACTCTTATAGCTCTCCTTGTATAGGGAGATACGGTTTTATGGTCAAAAATTAGATATTTAACCTTAAATGCGGCCATTGATCTTATGATACTTCCAACATTTTCAGGAGAAGTAAGACCATTTAAAACAACAACATTTCCTTCTATATCATCTAAGACAAAATCTTCCGGCTTTTTTGCTAAGGCAAAAACACCATGATGCAAATTATGACCAATGATTTTTTTCATTAAATCTTGTTCTGCTAAAAAAATATCGGTATTGGCTGGTAAATATGGATTTAAAACATTGAGACTTTTTTTTGTTGTAAATAGTTTATAGATTTGTATTTTAGACATTAATAATTTTAAAATAACCTTTTCAGATTCAGCGATGATTTTATTATTATCAAGTGTTTTATTTTTTAAAGATTTAAAGCATTGAATATTTGAATCATTAATATCTGTAATTTTAATCATAATATTTTTTTTAAGGCCATTGCGGTATAGGATTTAAAGTTTTTTGCGACATATTCCGGAGTGCCTTGGGCAACAATCTGTCCTCCGTTTTCACCCCCATCAGGGCCGAGATCGATAATATAATCTGCTGATTTTAAAATATCTAAATTGTGTTCGATTATAATAATGGAATTATCTTTTTCTATTAAAAGATTGAAAATATTAATAAGGGTTTTAATGTCATCGGTATGAAGCCCAATTGTGGGTTCATCAAGAACATATAGGCAGTGACCGTACGTTCTTTTAGAAAGTTCTTTTGCTAATTTTATCCGTTGAGATTCTCCTCCGGAAAGGGTATTTGCCGGTTGCCCCAATGTTATGTATCCGAGTCCTATTTTATCAAGAGTATCTAAAATATTTTTAATTTTTGGAATATTTGAGAAAAAATCCAAAGCATCTTTGACTGTTAAATTTAAAATATTATCAATGTTTTTGCCTTTATAATAAACGGACAAAGTCTCTTGATTATATTTTTTCCCTTGGCATTCAGAACAAGTTACAAACACATCTGCAATGAAATGCATTTCAATTTTTTTAACACCGTTGCCTTCGCACTCTTCGCATCGTCCACCTTTAACATTAAAACTAAATCGACCAGGATCATAACCTTTGATTTTTGATGTAGAAGTTTTAGAAAAGAGCTTACGTATTTCATCAAAAATCCCAGTATAAGTAGCAGGGTTTGATTTTTGACTTTTTCCTATAGGAGACTGGTTGAGTTCAATTAATGATTTAATTTTTTCTATATTAGAGATGGCCCGATAATTTTTGTGATCATAAATGGATTTTGATAATAAACGTGACTTAAGTGCTGGAATAGTAACCTTGTGCATAAGTGTTGATTTTCCAGAACCACTAACTCCAGTGATACAGACAAGTCCACCAAGAGGAAACTTAACATCTAAATTTTTTAAATTATTAGCATTGGCTTCAGAAATATTAAATGACGATTTGAGATCTCTTCTGTTCGGAATTGGTATTGATTTTTCTTTGTTAATATATTTTGCGGTTAATGATTTTTGATTTGTAAGAACGTCATCAAGTGTTCCGATCGCAGTAACTTCCCCACCCTTCTTGCCTGCAGCAGGGCCCATATCAATTATATAATCAGAACTTCTTATGGTTTCTTCATCGTGCTCAATGACGAGTAAAGTATTTCCAAGATTAGTGAGGTTTTTGATTGTTTTAATTAGTTTTAAATTATCATGGTGATGAAGTCCAATACTAGGTTCATCTAAGACATATAATACACCAGATAGAGTTGATCCAATCTGAGTTGCCAGCCGTATTCTTTGGTTTTCACCGCCAGAAAGAGTGTTGCTTGCTCTTGAAAGGGATAAATATCCCAATCCGACATCAATTAAAAACTCTAGTCGACTATAAATCTCTTTTAAGAGAGGGGTGGCAATTTGTTTATTTTCTTTGCTGAACTTAAAAGACTTAATAGTTGAAATAATATTTTTTATGGGAAGGTTGTTTAAATTTATTATATTCCAACTGTTAATGTGAATACAAAGAGCTTTTGGGTTTAATCTTTGTCCATCACATTTAGAGCAAGTTGTTACCTCTAAATATTGTTCAAGTTCTTTTTTTATTTTTAAAGACTTTGTTTCTTTATATTTAATTTTTAAATAATTAATGATTCCAGGAAACTGTTTAGAGAATTCCAAGTGTGAATACTTTGTGGAAAAGTGATAATTATATTTATTATCACTACCATAGATTATTTTTTCGATAAATTGTTTTGGAAGTAGTTTTAGGGGCGTTTTTAAATTAATTTTATCAGTGGAAGCGATCATTTTGATCATTTTAAGTAGGGCCGAGTTATTTTTATTTAAAATGGGAATAGCACCATCTATTAGTGATAAATTTGAATCAAAAATAAGATTTTTTTCTAAAAATGAGTCAGACTTGCCTAGCCCATTACATTCTGAACACGCTCCATGTGGGGAGTTAAATGAAAAAAGTCTAGGCTCTAGTTCATGGATAATTTCATTCGTTTCAGAAAACAGGTAATATTCATAGAAATGTTTAATATTATTATTAATCAATACACTACATTTCCCATCGGCCAGTCTATAGGCATGTTCTACAGAGTTTATAATTCGTGATTTTCCGTCAGGCTTTGTTATTATTCGATCAATTACAAGGAAACAATTGTCATATGATTTATCAAATGATTTTAAATCTTCAAGCAAAAAAGATTCATTGTTAATTATTAACCGTGAAAAACCTTCTGAAAGGAATCGATCTTTTTGAATTGTGAAGTTATCTTGAGTTAATATAATTGGAATTAGTAATTGTATCTTTGATCCAATAGGTAAATCTAATATATATCTAGCGACCTGTGCAGGAGAATATTTTTTGATTAATTCACCCGTTATAGGATCAGTTAGTAGTCCTACTCTTGAAAAAAGAACTCGTAAAAAATCATATATTTCTGTCAGAGTACCAACAGTTGATCTTGGATTTTTTGTACCTGACTTTTGATCAATTGCAATAGCAGGAGATAGGCCAGAAATTGATTCAACATCAGGACGCGGTAGTTGATCTATGAATTGTCTTGCATATGACGACAATGATTCAATGTAACGTCTTT
>DAOVTR010000213.1 GCA_030633015.1 Bdellovibrionales bacterium | reverse complement strand
TCATATTATTGGAATTGTTAACATTTTGTTTATTTGTTAATCATTTTTTCTTTAAATATAATTAAATGTGAGTAATAAGAAAAAATTTAAATATTATTTTCGATAAGCATTACGTCTTTAGAAAGATTTGAGTCTGTTTTTAAATGTTCTTTAATCTTTTTAATCGCATGAATCACAGAGGTATGATCCCTATCACCATAAAATCTTCCAATTTCTTGAAGAGTAGGTCCAATTATTTTATGAGATAAGTACATGGCTATATGTCTAGCAGAAGTTATCTCTTTACTTCTAGCCTTGGATTTTAAATCAGCAACGGGTATTTTAAAATATTGAGAAGTAGTTTTTGCAATATTATCAAGTGTAATAATTTTTGTATTTTCTTCATCATTTATCATTAAAACATCTTTCACTATTTCTGAATCAATTTGAACGTTCATGACATCTGTATATGCAGAAAGTTTAATAAGTGACCCCTCTAATTCTCTGATACTATTTTTAGCAGAACATGCAATAAGATTAAGAACATCGTCTGTTAGAAAAAGATCAAGTTCATAAGCTTTTCTTTTTAAAATTGCTATTCTTGTTTCAAGATCAGGTTTTTGAATATCTATTACGAGTCCCCATTGTAACCTTGTAATGATTCGTTCTTCAATCCCATCAATTTCGTTAGGTGCTTTATCAGATGTGAAAATTAGTTGTTTACCTTTATTGTATAGTTCATTAAAAACATGAAAAAATTCGTTTTGTGTACTCTTTTTATTTTTAAGCTCATGAATATCATCAATCATTAATACATCAATTTTTTCTGTATATTTTTTTTGAAATGTTGAACGACTGTTGTCTTTTATAGAATCAATCATCTCTTGCATGAAATCTCTAGCGGTTATTAAACAAACAACTAACGAAGGATAGTTTGATTTTATTCCATTAGCGACAGCATGTAATAAGTGTGTTTTTCCTAGCCCTGAATTACTATACATATAAAGAGTAGGGTATTTTCCAGTATTTCCAGGGTTTTTAGCAACAGCAATGGCCGTTGCGTTTGCCATATTGTTTGATGGCCCAACAATAAAACTTTCAAAAGTTTTTTGTTCATCAATTAAGATACCACTTGTTTGTTCACTTCCATTGATATGTTCTAAATATTTTGATTCTATTTTTGATTCTAAATCATCATTTGTTGGAACCAAATCGAGGGGTATTGAGAATTTAACATTACTTATATTCTTTGTTTTCTCGTTAGATTTAGAATTGTTATTTAAAATGATATTTTTATTGGCCTTATTTATATTGACTATAATTGTATATTTTTTACCTAAAACGTTTAATACAGCTTCTTCAATAGTGGTTTTGTAATGACTATCTATAATATTTTTAATAAAACTAGTTGTGACAGAAAAATCAATTTGATCTTTTTTTATATTTATTAAAAATAAATTATTATCAAAAAAAGTGTTATATTTTGCAGTAGAAATAGTATTTTTCAAAAAATTGTGGATTTCTTTGTTAACAAACTCTAATTCCTCGAATTGAAATTGATCATCGGCTGAGTCTTGTGATATCAACGAGTTACTGCTGCCCTGTTCGTTTATAATGGGAATAGGTACGTTAATTTCATTATTTGAAGGAGTTGATTTAAAAAAATGACCAAAAGGGCAGCTCTCACTAATATCTTTAACTATCAAAAACAAATTAAAGACAGTTCAGAATAAGCTGTGACGTGTTGTAGCACGTATTTTATCTTTTTTGCAACTAAACTTAAAAAAAAATAAAAATACCTAATATTATTGAAAAAGCTGATTGACCTTTCATAAAGCAGTATTTATAAGATACTACTTTATAGTAAATTAATTATAGTTATAATAACTGGGAAATAGTTATGAGCAAGAGAACTTGGCAACCAAAAAGAAAGAAAAGATTAAGGGTCCATGGATTTTTAAAAAGAATGTCCACCTCTAGTGGTCAAAATATTATCAAGAGTAGAAGAGCAAAAGGAAGAAAAAAACTTACCGTTTCAACTGGTAGTAAATAATATTTTAAATGAATAACTGTTTATTCGATAATAGTTTTAGGTTACGAAGTCTTGCTGATTTTACTTATTTAAAAATAGAAAGTAAAAAATTATATCTTCCTGGAGTAATTGCATATTTTAAAAATTCTAGAGTAGATTTAAATGTTACAAGAATAGGAATAAGTGTATCTAAAAAAATTGGAAATGCTTGCGTTCGAAATAGAATAAAGAGATTAGTTCGTGAAACATTTAGAAAATCTAGTTTTAAAAATCTTAATGTAGATATTTTATTTGTTGTTAAAGCAAAAAATAATTCAGTAGAAAATAATGAAAAAATAATTATTAACTCTGTATATGATGCTTTAAAAAAAATTAAAGGGATGATTTAAAGTGAAGATAATTTTTATTTTTCTTATTAAGTTGTATCAAAATTTAATTTCACCACTAATTGGGCCAAGATGTCGATTTTATCCTACATGTTCGAAATACGCTGTTGATGCTCTTGAGACGCATTCTATTTTAAGTGCGCTATTTTTAATTTTTTTACGAGTTATTAAATGTCACCCTTTTCACAAAGGAGGAGTCGATTTTGTTCCTCTTAAGTTAAAATCAAAAAGAGTTATTATTTTAAATAAAGAAATACCAGAGTTTGGAATAAAATTTTGAAATAAGGAAAATTATGGGACAAGATCAAACAAGAACTTTTGCAGCAATTATATTGTCAGGTATTGTAATTTTAGTATGGCAAATGTATTTTGTTCCGAAAGTAAGTGTAACGCCCAAAACACCTCTTGCGCAGTCAAAAACGATACCCATGGCAGAGGCGAAGACAGGCAACTCTTTAGATAATAAAGCCGCTAAAAATGCTTTAATCAAAAGTGATACAGTTGAAATAAAAAAAATAAAATCCCAAACTTATAATTTAAAAAATGGAAAGTTTTCTGTTGAGTTAACAAATAAGTTTGAAATACTTAATTTTAAAAATACGGATGATAATAGACATGTATTTAATGAGCAGTTTAATACTCAAATCCCTCTTCAAATATATTTAAAATATGGAATTCAAACGCAAGAGATTCTATTTGATGTAATAAACCAAACAACGAATAAGATAAATGCCAAATCAGCTAACGGTTTTTATACGATCAATTTTGAATTAGATAATTTGGGAAAATTAAACTATCAATTTATTTTAAGTAATCCAGCAAAAATTGTTTACCAAATGACTTCAAATGAGGTCAGTAATGATTCAAGACAAATTAATAATTTTGTTATTTTTACTACTGATATTGATCGCTTTACTGTTGGAGATGATAAAGAAGAAGTTGAAGATAAGTTGCAATGGGCCGGAGTGGATTATAACTATTTTATTTTTGCAAATGTTTTTTTAAACAAACAAAAATCGATGATCACAGTTTCAGAACATGAATTACAAAAATACGTTTTAGATGAAAATGGCAAGAAAACAGAAAAATTAATTCCCGTAGCTTATGGAAAAATTTTAGTAGAAACTCTTGAGCCAGTTAAAGAATTTAAAGGGTTCATTACCTATCAAAAGAAAAGTTATGATGATTTATTGGCCATGGGATCAGGTCTCCAATTGAGCATAGATTTTGGATTTTTTAGTATGCTTTGTGTGCCAATATTAAGGATGTTGCAATATTTGTATTCTTATATTCCTAATTATGGAATCGCAATTATCATTATAACAATTCTTGTGAGATTGCTTCTTTTTCCTTTGCAGTATAAATCATACAAAAGCATGCAGAGAATGCAAAAACTTCAACCAATGTTAAATAAACTTAAAGAAAAATATAAAGATGATCAAAAAAGACAGCAAACAGAGACAATGGCACTGTTTAAAAAAGAGGGGGCAAATCCCCTGGGTGGATGTCTGCCATTAGTATTACAAATGCCTATCTTTTTTGCTTTTTATCGTGTTTTAGCAAGTACTGTTGAGTTAGTTGATGCTCCTTTTTACTTTTGGATAACAGATTTGAGCTCAAAAGATCAATACTATGTATTTCCAATATTACTGACAGGAATAATGTTTTTACAAATGAAGGTCATGCCTCAAGCAGGCGGTGGTGATAAAAACATGCAAAAAGTAATGATGTATATGCCTCTTTTATTTGGATTTATTATGAAAGATATGCCCGCAGGGCTTGTTATTTATTTTTTCGTATCAACACTGCTCGGAGCTATTCAACAATTTGTTCAATATAAATATGTTAAT
>DAOVTR010000360.1 GCA_030633015.1 Bdellovibrionales bacterium | reverse complement strand
TTTAAACTATATAACGAAAGCAAATGGTGAAAATGGCGCAAAAATTATTTATCGTTACGGCGGAAATGGAATCTTTTTTGGAGAGGAAGGCTTTGATGAAATAGGTAACTTACCACTTTGGCCTTGGCCAAATGAAGGTATAATCAGAGATGTTTTTGCTGAAGAAAATGACCCTAATAGTGGATCAGTACCAAATACAAATAATACGACAAGAGGATTTGCTGGAAGATCAGGTGATTATCCTTTGACCAAATATATTTGGGAGTACATGGGTAATTCAATTGGTGACCCTACTACTTTTGAGTATTCAAATTAGCTTATTGGTATTTTTAATTTAAAAATTGTTCCCTTGCCTATCTCAGACGAAACATGAATTGCACCACCCAAGGATTGTAATGAAGATGCAATTGACTCTAAACCAACTCCACGTCCACTCACGTCAGTTATTTGCTCTGCTGAGGAAAATCCAGGAATAAAAAGTAATCGCCATAGCTCGTTATCTGTTATTATTTTATTGACCATGTCCCTGTCTAAATGTTTATTTTCAAGTGCTTTCTTTTTTAAGATAGAATAATTAATACCACGTCCATTATCCTCAATTTCGATCCAAATACTGCTGTCTTGATGATAAGTTCTAAATATAATTATGGGGTCATATTCCTTACCCATCTCCTGTCTTTCTTCCAATGTTTCCAATCCATGATCCATACAATTTCTTAAAAAATGAATAAATGGTGGATCTAGCTCGTTAAAAACCTCCACCGGAAGCATAATTGACTCATCAATAATTTTTAAAGTAACAAATTTATTTAATTTAATGCCCAGTCGCTCTATTTCTGATGGCCAATTTTGCACGAGCTTTGTAACTGGAACCATCTCCAATTCTTTTATCATTTTTTCTATTTGTTCATATTCACGATCGCCTACTGCTTGCTTAAGCTTAGTATATTGTTTTTGCTCTATAACAATACCCAACAATCTTTTTTTTAATTCTGGATCAATATCATTAAAATAACCTTTCACCTTATTAAGATTAACTTTAAACTTCGCAAATTCTAACTGAAATTGATTATTTAACTGATCATCCTTATTTCTATCCGTTTTTATATTTTGGCAAATTGTTTCAATTAAATGCACCTGCTGTGAAATATAATCTAAATTAAAAAAACCACTCATCCCCTTTAAGTTATGAAGAAGTCTAAGAACGATAATATTTTCATTTTCAAAATCATTAGGAAAAGATTCGAGAGCAGTAATGTTCGCTTCATATAATGAAATTAAATTCATATAAGAGTCAGGGCCATCATAGATTTTTTTTAAAATTTCTTTTTCTTTTTCAAGCTCTTGTTCTTTTAATTCGAACTCTCTAGTGCTCGTTATATCCTCGACGCCAATATCGATTGCAACAACTTTACCCTGTTCCAAACAAGGATAATAACTAAGTTTATAAATTCTATCTCCATCAGAGTGTTGAAAAGTAATTTCCTGTGGTAAAAGATCAAATAACGCAGCTGACGCCATCATATCATCGCCGCTAAACAGATGATTTAAAACTTCCTGCCAATTTTGCTGAACCTTTTCATTTTCAAAGAAGGCCAATTCTGCAAAATTTATTCCGCTCAGCTTATCCTTATTAAAAAAACTACAGCAGACCTTTGAATATTCGTTACTAATCATTCCCTTAGAATCAATTTTCATTAAACCTTGAGGAGTATGATTTAGTACTTCGCTTAAACGTTGATTTGTTTTTACAATTCGCGACGAAATAAGACTAAAAAAACTATGAAAAAGTTGAGGACGTCGATACAAAGATTTCAAAAAATCATCTCTGGAAATTTGCAAGATAGTACAATCTGTAGTTGTTCTAACTGTTGCTGCTGCATTCTCTTCACCAGATAGACAGCTCATTTCACCAAAACAGTTTGTGGCGTCCACTAATGCCACTATTTCATTATTAACCAAAACTTCAACTTGGCCCTTTTTAAGAATTGAAACATTTTCTACTTTTTTATGGTGCTCTAACAGCGTGTTACCCGCTGTATACTGTATTTCATCAATATATTGTGCTAGATCAGACAAATCATCTTTATTAAAATCTTTAAAGGTAGAAACCTGTAGTAACGTTTCAATATGATCTTTAGAATCTTTTCTCATAATTATTTAACTTAAAATTTGTCCATAGAAACAGTAAATAAAAATATAAATGCCAAAAACTTTTCGGCAAGAATATCTAAATTCTTAAATATAGACACAAATTAATGGCATAGGATCTAACCCTTGAGTCAATTCAAGCACCTGTTTTTATATTAAAAAATGGCTCTTTAAACATAAGATTAAAGAATTTTTTCAAATAACCTATAATGTATATAACTATGAATAAACCATATCATGTTTTATATTTTCTATTAATTATACTCATTTTCGGATGCAATGAGATTCAAATTAGTAAAGACACTCAAGCTGTTCAATTCGATGTTCCCGCCAATACCACCGCTAATAATTCATCAGAGGATAGCACAACTCCTGAAGTCGAATCTTTTGACTGCACAGACCAATTTATAAAATGTATCCCCTCAGAGTACGCAACCATCCAGCAGGCCGCAGATAGCACTCAACCTGGAGATACGGTCGTAGTTTCTCCAGGAAACTACTCAAGTTTTCAAATTACTAGAACAGGTGAAGAGAGTGCTAGAATTAGATATGTTGGTGTTGATAACCCAACAATTAACAGTTTT
>DAOVTR010000087.1 GCA_030633015.1 Bdellovibrionales bacterium | reverse complement strand
TCTTTCTAAATTTTTTTCACGATGAGCAGTCATAGTATAAATGTATCCCATATGAGTAAAAAAAATCATAATAAGATAAAATTTAAAGTAGTTATTATTAGCATCACTTGATTTTAGCGTATTTACTACAAAAACAATAAAAAATGGAATGGAAGCAAATATAGTAATATGCCGTATTTTCAAAGCATAAATTAAAACAGAAGAATCTTCTCTTGACCAATACAGTAGTATTACTGAGGAAATAAAAACTAAAAGCAAGGAGGAAGTTTTAATAATGCTTTTAGAAAAAAATGTTAATACTATTATTGCTACACAATTAAGAATAAAATATATCTTAGGCAAAATATTAGTTTCAAAGCTAACTTCTTGAAATAGCAATTCAAAAAAATTACTATTATTTTCTAAATGGGGATATACATCTTTATTATAAAACAAAAGTAGCAATCTAATAAAAAAAATAAAGATAATTTTTTAATTTGATTATTATTATTTCGATGATGCAATATCCATAGATATAAAAAGGCAAAAGCAAAAACAATAGCACTCACAGGATGTAGATAAAAAAGAACAAAAGAGACAATTAACATAGATAAATATTTTTCATTTTTTTTAGTATAAAAATAAATCAAACTAAATAGGACTAAAGATAACTGGCAAACAATTAAGTGCTCTGACACTGGATGAAACTGTAAGATCATTGTCGGAACCAAAACACCAAGAGATGCTATATAAAATAAACTTATTTTTTCATTTTTAAGAATATAGTATAAAAAAGTGATTATATAAAAAGGGATAAAAGAATAAACTAGACCATAAACATTAATTAAAGTCTGTAAATGACTTGAAAATACTTTTTTTACAAGCAACAAAGGTATCTGCAATACAAATGGAAAAAGACGGTTACGGACATGATGAAAACTTTCATGTTGAACAATTGAGGAAAAAATCAAACTTCCATCCCATGATAAAAAAAGCTCCCCTATAAAAGAGATCAAGCAGCTAATAAAAACAAGGGCCAATACAATATAAGGAAATGAGATATACTTTTTTTTCAAATTTTACCTATAAATTAATTAATGAATTAAATATAATTTCATTTCAAGCACCATAACACAAGTAAAAAAACAACAGATTTCAGGCACTTAGATAATAAACAATTATAAATATTTACAATAAAATGCCGAAAAGTATCTGAGGAATTGGTATTGAATGTGTTTAAATTATTTATAATATTTTTCGCTCTATTACCCGTATATGTTCTATATGCGCAACCTGACGTATGCTTAAAAAAATCTTTAGATGAATTAATTAAATTACAACATCAAGGTATCACTTTAACAAAAAGTGAAGACAAGCAAATTTTAAGATCTCAGCTAACTATAGAGCAATACCGCAATTTAAAAACAAAAATAAAAAATACTCAAAAGATTAATATGCTGGAGCTTTCATCTTACAACAAGCAAATTACAAATAAAAAAATGATAGCTAACGACTTTATAAACAATCACAATCTAAAAATTGACAATAATGGCTTTGTTAAGATTACTAATGAACTACTTGAAGAATATATAGATGAAATAGCCAAAAACTCAATCGAATTTTTATATGTACCAAATGTACAAGTAGACCCACTTCCTAAATTTTTTAATCAAGTCGGACACGTTGCAATTAGAGTTAACGACAAAGTCTACACCCAAACAGGAACAAAGGGATTCATTATTGAATCCTTAGATGATTTTATTTTAAAAACAAAAAAAGATCATAAAATTTACGGAATGGTTTTAGAAACTTCTCCACATGAAAGAGCAGTAATGATTAAATATCTTGAAAAGGTAAACAAAGAACAAGTTCCATATAATTTCTTTTCAAATAACTGTTCTCAAATTAATTGCCGTGCTCTTAGAATTTCAAAAATTAAAAATATTTCTAAATTTAGAGAAAAAGATCCAAAATTAAGCAAAGATGCTTTTGAACAACTATTTAAAACACAAAGAGGTGTAATTAAAACCCACTATGGAACTAAATTTAATAATGATTTCAATAAAACTCAATTCAAAGGGACTATGAACAGAGCATTTTTTTACGGCATACCCATCGCATCTGTTTCAGGAGGATCTGTTGTATCCGTCCACTTGGGTCATAAACTATATGAACTACTAGAAGATTTTATTCATGAATTAGAATTAAAAGATTAATCAAGCTTAACCATCTTATCCTTACCATCAATATACTCTTCGATAGTGACAGTATCTAAATCTTGAACTTTTTTTATTAGATCCGCTAATCGATCTAATGATTTTTCAAGATGAATATATCTATTTTGATTAGGATCACTGTTTTCTTTTTTCTTGATTATTTTCAAGTTACCTTTAATTATGGTTAAAGTATTATTAAACTCATGGCTAAGAGTAACAATCAGTGACTTAATGGCATCGGACTGTTTTAAGGCAATAACTTCATCATATAAAAATTTTAATCTAAGCATTGATTTTAATTTTATTAAAATTACTTCCAGATTAGAACTCTTGAATAAATAATCGTCTGCTCCAGCAGCAACGGCCTTAATCAAATCCTCACTTTTTTCACTAGAAGTTAGCATTACAATGGGGATATGCTGAAGTTTATCATCACTTTTTACAATTTTACAAAGCTCGTCCCCATTCATGCCAGGAAGATTATTGTCTGTTAGGATGCAATCTGGAACCTCTTTTTTAATTAACTCAAGTCCCTCTTCGGCTGTTTCGGCCACATAAACGACGCACTTGTTATCAACCAATAAATTTCCAATAACTCTTTGAAAAGTCTTAGAATCCTCTATTAAAACAATCTGTTTATTTTCTAATGATATATCCATGATAAAATTTTAAGAGATTTCGTTTGAAAGTAAAGCTAATAAAATATGGTAAAGAATATCCCCGTTAACGACCTATGTGCCTTAAATCATAGTATAAATTAAAAATGATTTATTTTGACATATTACCTAAATTTATGGAAAATTTTAAACTATATTTCCCGACCAAAACACTAGGAGATTACATGACTCGTCTTTTAACTTTTATTGCAATTTTAATATTTAGTATACAGGTGTTTGCAACTGATCCATTCAACACTTATAGATGGGATAGGAAGAATTTTGAAAGAGGAGTTAAGACTCAAGGTAGTAATCCTTGGTATGAGTGGTGGTATTATAAAGTTGTCTTACCTGAAACTGGTGAATCTTACTGCTTTGTTTATGGCGTAGTAAATCCATGGGACTCTGCCCAGGGCAATATAGCATCAAGATCCTATGTTGGTTTTGGAGACTTTAAAAACAGGATAATTATTGATCAAAAATTTCCAGTAAGCCAGTTTGAAGCAAGCTATGATCAGGTTTATGTAAACGTTGCAGACAATATTGCTACGGACATTAATATAAAAGGCATGGCCCAAGAAGATAATAATTTTGCAAGTTGGGATATCGATATACAACATAAATGGACCTTTAATGCCACTAGCTGGGCCACTGGCAAGCAGATTACCAATATAGAGTGGTATCCAGCCCAAGCAGATGCTAGATGCAGCGGAACAATTACCAGTCAAAACAAGACTCGAACTTTTGAAAATGCCCCCTGCTATCAAGATCGAAACTGGGGATACTCCTTTCCTGATTGGTGGGCATGGATTGTTTCTAATCAGTTTGAAAATCACCCTAATACTGCATTGGCCGTTGGTGGAGGAAAGCCAATTTTTTGGAAAAAATTTAAAATTATGAAAGGTGTGGCCATTGGACTAACGCATAAAGGTCAAGAATACTTCGTCAGGCCTAATGAATTTCATAAAGTTAAAATTGATATTAATTTTGGAAAATGGGAGATGATGGGAAAAAATAAAACTCATAAAATTGAAATTACAGCATGGGCACCAGCTGAAGAGTTTATGAACCTCGAATTTATGACTCCCGATGGTGAAATCTTTCATGATTATGAGACTCTCACAGGAAAATCAATAGTCAAATTATATAAAAAGGTTAAAGGCTTTTTCTTTACCAGATGGGAGTTAATGGAAACTTTAAAGTCAAACTATACTGGCATTGAATATGGTAGCAAAAACACCTATCAAATAAATGAACTTTTAAACAGAAAAATTAATCTTTTTTCTAATTTTTAAAAACTAAATTACCATAAAAAACTATAGCCAACTATGGTTATGTTTGTTTTAATTTTACTTATATAAAGTTTAAACATAAGGAGAAAACGTGACCGACTCAACTGATGTACTCATGACAGTTAAGATTGTCTATACCATATATGCATGGATAGCGATTTCAATAATGGCATGGTATGCATTTTTAATTACCAAATCTAAAGAGAGTGAACCTTTTGCGAAACCAGTAGTTTTTTGGAGTTATGTTGCTATTTTAGCAATTCTAGGAACAGGACTGCATTTTCTAACCTATAATTCAGTCCCGTGGGTTTCAACTGACTTAAATAGAGCTAATATTACACCAAGCAAAACTTTTGAAATTATTTATGAAAAACATAAAATGACTTTTTCTGAAAGACCCATGCGAGTTGATTGTAACACCTACGTCGTATTTAATGCTCATTCAAAAGATGTTACTTATGGTTTTGGTATTTTTAGAAACAATCAAAGTATGGTTGCTCAAATGCAAGTTGTTCCTCAAAGTAGAAATGATCTAATGTGGAGATTCAGTAAAAATGGAACTTATCATATTCGTTCAACGGAGTATTCAGGACCTAAGGGTCACAATATGGTTGAAAGGGATATGTTGATTGTCTCAGGATGTACAGAGAACGATGTTCATGCTTTAGAAGGGGGGAAATAGTAATGAGTTTACTTAACACATTAATCAAAGGTCATGAAGGTGGTCTTAATCACGAAAAAATGACTCCCATGCAAAAGATTGCAATGCGATTTGTTGTCTTTGGAATTTTATATTATGGTCTTGCCGCAGTGGAAGGAATGATAATGAGAATGTATGAAATTACACCTCTACCTTTTATTGACTCTACTCATTTCTTTTCAATTATGACTGTTCATCCAATGGTTGGTATTTTTGGATCATCATACATGATTGTTTTTGGTGCTTTTTTATTTTTAACACCATTTCTAATGAAAAAACCAATATTTAGCTTACTGCTTGCCAATCTCTCTTGGATTACCATTGCCCTCGGAACTTTTATTATGTGGTTAGCAGGATTTCTTTTTAGCTACGCGCCTTTATACACATTATATTGGCCACTTCCTGCAGACTTTGAACAGTTCACTATTCTAGGCGGAATAATTTATATTGTTGGAGTTGCACTAATAATGGTTGGTACATTCCTTTATACCTATAATCTTTTTAAGACAATTGTTTACACGCCTCCAGGTTGGGACAAGCAGCCATCCATGGAACTTTTCAAATCGGCAATTGGTCTTACCGGCCTTACAAACTTCTTTAAAAGAAAAAAGACAGAACATCTGGTTGACCTTCCAGTTGCGGCAATTGCCAGAGGAACAATCGATGTTGGGATAAATGCAGTTGTAATTATGTCTGCTGGAGTTTTAATTTTAATATATCTCTTTGGTTCTCTCTTTGGTTTCCAACTAGAAAACACTTGGGTAGATGCCCTTTTATATAAAAATATATTTTGGTGGGGACTCGACCTTGTTGCTGATGGCCTAGTACTAATTTTTGTAGCTGGAACTTGGTACCTACTCGCAATGATGATTTCAGGAAAAAAGCTCTTTATGCAAAATATTGCAAGGGCAGCACTATTTGTAGAGATGGTAGTATCTTGGACTGTCTGGTCACATCATCTAATGTCTGACCAAGGACAATCAAATATGTTAAAAGTTCTCTCTGGTGAAGTAGTTACAGCTTTTGAGTTAATCACTCAAGGAATTGCCATTTATGTCGTGCTTGTAACACTTTATAAGGCCCGTCCCCTTAAAATGACAAATGAGTTAAAATTTCTGCTAGGAGGACTTCTTGGATTTATGTTAGCTGTTCCAGCTGGAATTATTCAAGCTGACCTTGGAATGAATAGAATCCTTCATAACACTCAATGGATTATTGGAAATCATGTTCACGTAGCAATTTTGATTGGTCTAACCATGACTCTTTACAGTGCGATCTATATTCTTTTTCCAATTCTTACAAACGGAGTAAAGCTCTATAGCCAAAAACTTGCAAATGCTCACTTCTGGTTGCACCTTCTTGGAGGTATTGGAATGGGCGCATTCATGGGAATGGCCGGAATGGATGGCATGCTAAGACGAACAATTTATTACAATGGAGAATATACTACTTATATGATTCTTGCAGGGATTTGTGGCGCAATGCTCATTGTCGCCTTTGCGATTTTCCTATTTAATATTGTAATGAGTATCGGAGTTAATGGTCTTATTGGAATCTACAAACCAGCAACAACAGATGTTTTTGACTGTGTTCCTACTGAAAAGGAGGCGTAATGCAATTTTTAATAATTATAGTTTTATTGATTGCAGCTGGAGTTGCTGCACTTTTTACCATTAAAGATAATGATTTTTTCCTTATCGGTACAATCATTACTGTGATAATCGGCTTTTTCTTTGCAGTAAGTAGAATTGCAAAAGAGAAAATTAAAGAAAAAAAATAGTTTCAATCAAATTGTTTGGGAGTATTTAATATTCCCAAACAATTTAACAACTTGTCTATTTTATTAACTATTGAACAAGGTACACAGAAGACAGTTATATATTAGGACTATATTCCACATTATTATCTCTAAGAAATGACTTTAAACGAACTATCCTTTCATTTATAACATCATGATTAAGCAGCTCATCTCTTGACAACCAATTACCAGAACTATCAAAAAACACTCTACCTTTATC
>DAOVTR010000325.1 GCA_030633015.1 Bdellovibrionales bacterium | reverse complement strand
GTAGACAAAAAATGGAATCAGAAGAATTACAGTCTGCTTACATAAAAGTGCCAAAATAAGAACAACCACTTGTTTTGCAAAATTAATTTTACTTTCCGGTTTAAGTGCATAAAAAATAAAAAGTGTTACAAAACAAACAAATAAGATATCCAGGAACATATATGAGAATTCAAGGTAATATCTTAAGAAATATCCATTCCAAAGAGTGGCCATTAAAACGAAATAAATCATATGTTTATTAAATTTAAAAAGTGATAATATTTTTTTCAATGTAAAAAAAATTATAAAAATAGATATATACAAAATAGTTTTTATTATTTCTTCAGGATTTACTTTAAGAAAAGAGGAAGCTTTTCCAATGATTTTCAAAAAAATAAATCGTTCTAAGAAATGCTGATGTATCTCTCTAAAGCTATTTTTTTCAGAATTTACAATTTGCTGATACTTAAAAGAATCTCTTGCAAAGTGCTTATACCTGCCCTTGTTTTGATCAATTAATGATGACTTATTAGAAACGAGGAGTGCACCAAATCCTAAAAGGAAAACCAAAGAAAACATAATATTTTTTTTGTCTATTCTAAAAATTGGAATCTCTCTAAATATTTAATATAACTTGAATAATTATACATTTAAGATTTTAATAAGAATATAGGGATTCATCTCATTATTAAGTATATTTTAAAAAATGTTCGAGCTAAAATTATTGCAATATAATAAACAGATAGGTTTCAATGCTCGTTAGTATTATTATTCCCATTTTCAATGAAGAAAATTCGCTTTTTGATTTTTTAAAAGTGGTTGATTCTTTTAATTTTGAAAAATGTGAAAAAGAACTTATTTTTATCGATGATTGTTCTACAGACCAATCACTTAAGATTCTTAATCAATATAAGTTTAAAAGTAATACCACGATCAAAAGACAACTTGTAAATTCAGGAAAGGGATCTGCTCTTCAGGTTGGTTTTACTCTTGCTCAAGGTGAGATAATAACAATTCAAGATGCTGATTTTGAATATCAAATCGAAGATCTGAATAAGCTGATAAAACCCATTATAGATAATAGAGCGGACGTTGTTTATGGAAGTCGCTTGTTAAATAGTAAAAATCAATTTAACAACCAACTACACTACCAAGCTAACTCAATTTTAACCTTTTTAAGTAATCAATTTTGTAAACTTAAAGTAAGTGACATGGAAACCTGTTACAAGATTTTTAGAGCAGATATAATTAAAAACATCAGGTTAGAGTCAAAGCGATTTGGCTTTGAACCTGAAGTTACCGCAAAACTAGCAAAGCTTCATATTCGTTTCAAGGAATATCCCATCAGTTATAATCCGAGAACCTACCTTGAAGGAAAAAAAATATCATGGAAAGATGGCCTTGCAGCTATTTGGCATATTCTCTTTTTTAACCTTTATACAAGTTCTAATGAGCAATTTTTTTTCAAAGAGTTACCTTCGAACTATATTAAAAAGATGAAATAAGCAGTTAAGAGGTTAATTTTTAACTCATTTCATAACTATCTATAAATATTGACTTATTTGCCATATAAATTTTTCAAACTACTCCCTACTTCGTTGCGACGCGTTACTATTCATGCAATACTGCCATAGTTATTTAATTATTATTTGGAGTTTACGTGAAAAAATTAATCATCGCTGGTTTAGCAATTGCCTGCACATCAACACCTTTATTTGCTTCTGAAGATTGCATCTCACTTTCTGCAAACTTCATGAAAGAAAAAAAATTGAATATGAAAGTCGATAAACTCCCAGAATGGAAAAAATTAAAATCTCACTACAAAGTAATGAAAAAGAAAACTATAAAAGATCTTTTTAATAATGATCCAAATAGAGCATCAAAGTTTTCAGTAGAAGAACTTGGCTTTTTTATTGATTATTCAAAAAATAATATTACTGACGAAACAATGGACCTTTTAATGGATCTGGCGGAAGCGAGAGGATTAAAAGAAGCAATTGAAAAGATGATGACAGGAGAGAAAATAAACGAAACAGAAGGGCGAGCAGTTCTTCACACTGCTCTTCGAAATCGTTCTAATAAAGCAATCTTAGTTGATGGTAAAAATATTATGCCAGATATTAATCGCGTACTAGATAAGATGGATATTTTTTCACGAAAAGTTAGAGATGGTGATTGGAAAGGGTATACCGGAAAAAAAATTAAAAATATTGTTAATATTGGAATTGGTGGATCTGATCTTGGGCCAGTCATGGTCTCTGAGTCACTCAAGCCTTATTCTCAGAGAGGCCTTAATTTAAAATTTGTCTCTAATGTTGATGGAACTCATATTGCTGAAGCACTAAAAGATATTGATCCTGAAGAGACTCTTTTTATTGTCGCTTCAAAAACGTTTACAACTCAAGAGACGATGACAAACGCTCACTCAGCAAGAAAGTGGCTACTTGACTCACTTGGAGATGAAAAAGCCATCGCATCTCATTTTGTTGCACTTTCAACAAATGCTAAAGCTGTGAGTGAATTTGGGATAGATACTAAAAATATGTTTGAATTTTGGGACTGGGTTGGAGGTCGTTATTCAACTCCATCTGCAATTGGACTACCTGTGATGATCTCTGTTGGCCCTGAGAATTTCTATAAGCTTCTAGATGGATACCATGCAATGGATAATCATTTTAGAACAGCACCACTTAAAGAAAACATGCCCGTTATTTTAGGAATGATTGGTGTTTGGAATAATAACTTTTACGAACATGCTAGTCACGCCCTACTTCCGTATGACCAGTACATGCATCGATTTGCAGCATATTTCCAACAAAGTGATATGGAAAGTAATGGTAAATATGTAGATCAACTTGGTAGAAAAATCAATTACCAAACAGGCCCTATCATTTGGGGAGAGCCTGGTACAAATGGACAGCATGCCTTTTATCAATTAATGCATCAAGGCACTAAAACTGTTCCAGCTGATTTTATTGGATTTGCAAATAGTCATAATCCTCTCACTGATCATCACGATAAACTCATGGCAAATTTTTTCGCTCAGACCCAAGCACTTGC
>DAOVTR010000031.1 GCA_030633015.1 Bdellovibrionales bacterium | reverse complement strand
TTTCGAAATAAAAAAAGTATCTAAAGTTTATGGAGAGAAGCATCAGAAAGTCCATGCACTAAATGATGTTGATTTAAAAATAACCAAAGGTGAGTTTGTCGCAATTATGGGGCCTTCCGGTTCAGGTAAATCGACACTTTTAAATTTAATTAGTGGACTTGATAGTGCTAGCTCGGGTGAGATTAAGCTTTCAGGGAAAAATATTACGGCCATGAGTGGAAATGAACTCTCTGATTATAGAAGAGATCATATTGGATTTGTTTTTCAAGCATATAATTTAATACCAGTATTAACTGTTCTTGAAAACATTGAATATATTATGCTTTTACAAAAAGTTGATAAAGAAGAGAGAATAAAAAGAGTTAAAGATATATTAGTTGAAGTGGGACTTGAAGGTCTAGAAAACAGATTCCCATCAGAGCTTTCTGGTGGACAAAAACAGAGAGTCGCTGTTGCGAGAGCAATTGTGTCAAAGCCAGATATTATATTAGCTGATGAACCAACAGCAAATCTAGATTCAGTGACGGGTAAAAGTCTAATTGAAATGATGAAGTCATTAAATCAAACTCATAATTTAACATTTGTTTTTTCAACTCACGATCCTAAAATTATGGATAGTGCAAAACGGTTGATAGAGTTAAAAGATGGAAGGGTTGAAAAAGATGAAACTTTTTAATCTTGTAGTTTTATTTACTATTTTCTTTACTGTTAATATCAAAGCACAAAATAAAACCCAATATATTGGCTGGAGTAAAACTAATATAACTGGAAGTGTATATAAATTTACAGATAAAAGTTATACTAATATTGTGATGTCTGAAAATGTCCGTCTGATGATTGATAATCAATTAACCGAAAAGATACTGTTTGAAATTGATTTTGATCTATCTTTTAACCATCAAAATAATCAATTACAAATTAATCAATCAGATGTTGGCTTTTCATATAGAGCATTTGATTTTAACAATTATTGGGATATTGATGAAGGCCCTAAAAGAAGAACTGCACTTTTTTACTCATTAGATCGTGTTTTTTTTACTTATAGTGCTGATTCGTATGATTTTATTTTTGGTCGTCAGCCAATAAGTTTTGGTTCATCAAGATTTGTTAATCCAACAGACGTAGTAATTCCTTTTCCAATTGTTGCAATTGATAAAGAGGAGAGGTCTGGCGTCGATGCTCTTAGAATAAAAAAGCCCATCGGTGATATGGGGGAGTTGGATGTTGGTTTTATTTTTGGAAATGATTTAAAAAGCATAAATAGTGCTGCTTTTATTAATCTACGGTTGCCAATTTTTAATATTGATTTTTCTGCAATGATAATGAAGTTTAAGGAAAATTTAATGGTAGGATTAGATTTGCAAGGGGCACTACTAGGAGCAGGTTGGTGGAGTGAACTCTCTCACGTTATCCCAAATGTTTCGACTGAAAATTATTTCAGAGCAACTTTTGGGATGGATTATAAGTTTACTGAGAATTTATATCTATTTAGTGAGTTATATTTTAACGGTGCAGGAGTTAGTAGTAGTAATTTTTATCTTACGAGGTTAACTCACAGCGCTTATACTCAAGGTGGAGTATCACTTTTTGGCCGTCAATATTTATCGTTAGGTCTAAGTTATCAGGTCTCACCCTTAATATCACTTTCTAAAAGTTTTATGTTTAATTACTTAGATAGCTCGGTTCTTTCTTTTATAAAAATAGAATGGAATGTTTACGCTGGTCACTATTTTGATTTAGGATCAATTATGGGTATTGGTAAATATGGAGATAGTGTTAACGATATTCGTTCTGAATTTGGGCAATTTGGAAAACAGTATTATTTAAATTATAGATATTATTTTTGAGATTGCAGCAACCAAAATTGATTTTGCCCAAAGCGGAGGGGACCGAATTATGAGTTCTTTTTTTATCAGTTTAATTAATCACACCAAATAGAGATTCAATTTTAACAACAATTGAAGATGTTGGTTTAAAGCTTTTGTCCTTATAAAATCGAACATAGGGATTTAGAGTTATATATAGCCAATTTTGATATAGCAGATAACGGTAAGAGACAGATGTTAGGTAGTAATTAATATGTGGAGTCTCTCTCGTTATTCCATATGCGTTCAGTGTTAGATTTAAATGATGCTGTTTTTTTATTTGATAAATATAGGAACTTCCAATGAGATAGTTAATTAGATAAGTTGCTTTTGACGAGTCGCCGTTAGCACTAATTTGGCTCAGTATTTTATGATTTTTGCTTAAATTATTAAAAAGATAGAATCCATGCCTGTAATTGAAAAAATGCTTTTCTTGAGACCACGTTGTGACAGTACCAAACCTAAAAAGACTTGATGCTCCTAATTTTCTATTAACATCAAAGATTGTTTTTTGTCCGACTCCTGTTTGATAAAACCAATATATTTTTTCTGAAAAATAAAGTTGAAATAGATTTAAGTCAATCTCTTTTTTTGTAGTTATCCTGAGGAAAGAATCAAGAGGTATTTTAATTTTAAGACCAATATCTGTTTCAAATTTCCATGTTCTAATATCCCAAATACGCCTTAAGGTGGCCGAATAATCAGAATCATCGAGAGTGTCAGTTATATTTTCTTTTTTATCGTAGTCTTGTTCAACTTGTAGAGTGTCTAGAGTAGTCGATCTTTCATCTTCAAGTAGGTTTTTTGTAGTTTTGTCTATTAACAGTTGAAATTTGTTTTTAGAATTTGGAAGATCTACTTTTAATTGAAATAGAGTTTGAAATTCAGATTCAATATGCTCTGTTTTGGAAATAATATGTGATATTTTTAAATAGGTGTTGTTAGAATTACGATCAGATTTTCCTGATAATAAAAGGTCTGTTTGATCAGATAAGTTTACAAGGGTTGATGAGAGTAATTTATGTGCCTGGTTAATGGGTTTCGTTATTAGGTTATTCGACTTGGCATATATGGGTAGGCTTATTAGATAAACAAAAATTACCAAGTTAAGTTTATATATATTCATCTGTTTAGTATATGGTGCCACAGTCAAAAATGAAATATAATTCCAACCAGTTACCATATGACTAAATGTTCACGATAGGCAATACCCATTGACAAATGTCACCTTGCAACATATTAAGTTATCAACTTTTTGTGAGTCAATTTATGAAACAATTAATACTGATTTTTGTCTTGGGTTTGAGCTGCAAATTTTTAGGAGCAGTAGAGCTTGACTATAAAAAAATTGCAACAGATGAGCTTTTATATAATCCGAGTAACAGTTTAGATATTGGCAGTAAAATAGCAACAATTGATGTGGCAAAACCTAAATTAGATATTGCTCCTCTTGATTTTGATCTTTCTCTTGATTTATATATTCATTTTTTAAATCCTAAGGGAGATATTGATCTATACGGAGTAACTAATCAGACACTTTCGAGTGATGATGGGCTTCCAATTTTTGGCATAAATTTTTCTTGGTTTTTTTATAATAAATTTTTAAATAAATTCATATCAAAATATAAAATAGGTTTAGATAGTTCAATTGCCTATGGGTCAGCTACGCCAGAAAGATTAGAAAGCGAGTTAAATTCAAAAGTAAGAAGATATTCATCTATTTTTAAATTTGGATCAATGATTGATTTTTGGTTTGATGGATTTAATGATTATAGCATGGGGGTTGCTGCAGGTATTTTGAGATATGATTTCATTCAAGCAACTAGCAATAGCTTTGGCGATCTTGCTTCAAATGTTTACGCTGTTTACGTTGGCATTGATTTTAGAAGAAAAATTTGGTCAAACATTTCGGGATGGATTGATTATCAATATTTTTATCAATTAAGTGAGATAAAAGAAAATAACATTGGACCAGGGACAAATAATTTTTCTCTAGGTCTTTCTTGGGATATATAATATGTTTTCTAAGTTTTATTTTATATTGTTTTTTATTTCGTTGTCAGTACAGGCACGCTTGGTTTTAACTCCTCAAAAAGTTATTGATTTGGCCATATCGCAAGGTGATCTGGTTAAAAATTCACTATATATTGCAGAGAAGGGCAAGAAACAGGTGGCCCTTGCAAAATCAGTATTTGATGCCAGGGTTAATTTTGGAGTAAATTACAATTTTAATCAGACGGAAAACTTATCAGGCCAAGAAAATATTGAAGACAAAACTTTAAGTTATTCTATTGGCCTAAGTAAAAAGTTTAGTTATGGAACTTACGCTGAAGTCAAATTTGATAAAATAAGCCAAAACAGTGTTTTAGATTCATTCTCTCAAACTTTGAGAGATTCAAGTGTAAATTTAAATTCGATCGCAATCAATTGGGGACAAGATTTACTGGATAATTTTGGTGGAAAAGTTGATCGTATGAATATTGATATTGCCACGTTAGGGCTGAATAACTCTTCTATTTTAAAGTCAGAAGATTTAGAAAAAGTTGTTTTACAAAATCTTCAATATTTTTGGGATGCCTACGTTGCAAGAGAGACCATTAAAGAAGCTAAACTTGCTCAAAAAAAATATGATCAACTCGTTAAATTTGTTAAGTCTAAGGCCAAAGTTAATTTTATTACTCCAGGAGAGCTCTCCCAAGTTTTAGCGGAGTATGAAATTCAAGTTCAAAGGGTAAAACTAGCTTCTGTTAGTTATCTTCAGAAACTAGACAGTCTTTATGATTCTTTAAATATCTTAAATGGATCTGACTGTGATTTTAAAATTGTAACTTTGATTCCAACTCTGCCTAAAATCAATATCTCACAAAAAATTGAGACTAGAGATCTTCAAATACAGAAAAATAAATTTAAAATAGCAAAAATAAATTATGACAAGGCCTCAGTTGAAGGTTTGCCTTCACTGAAGCTAGTTGGAGGTATGAAATTTGCTGGAGTTGAAGAAGAGCAAGGAGCAGCACTTACAGAAATGGTTCAAGGAACTAAGCCTCAGCTTTACATAGGAGTGGAGTTTTCAACGTTAATAAATTCTAGCCTGGTTAAAGGGGAGTTATATGATCGAAAGATTGATCTTTTAATTGAGGAAAATAATTTAAAACAAGCAAGAAAAAGTATTTACAGTAAGCAGATGGATCAATATCGAACGACAGTTGCTCAATATTTCATTGCAAAGAGTGCTCTTAAAACAGTGAAGCTAAGAGATAAGGTTGTAAGAGAGCGAGAGACAGGTTTCAAGCAAGGCCGTATTGATCTATCGGATCTAATTAGATCTTATAATGAATATTTTTCAGCAACTTTAAGTAAGGTTAAGGCCATAGGGCAGTATCATATGTCTTTAAATGCCCTTGCTTCATTACGGGATGTTTTAGTTCAAGAAAAAAGGAATTAAATGGAAAGGATTTTTAGATTTTTTATATCTAACTACCGATTCACTTTTAGTGTTCTTTTGTTTTTTGTTTTTGCAGGTTTACTAGGGCTTAAAACCATGAAGAGGGAAACTTTTCCTCCTGTTGATTTTGCAAAAGC
This sequence comes from Bdellovibrionales bacterium, assembly GCA_030633015.1. Next base: position 4,407 of record DAOVTR010000031.1, on the reverse strand, counting down.
AACAATAGTTACAATCTATCCAGGCTCATCACCAGAAGAAGTTGAAGAAAAAATCACAAAAAAAATAGAAGATGAAATTAGAACGGTTGATGGAATTAGAGATGTAAGATCAATTTCTCAATCGGGTCGTAGTGATATTTATGTTCGTGTCGATATGGATAATGTTGATACTAAAGTAGTAATGGATGATTTGCAGCGGGCCGTGCAAAGAGTAAATGGACTTCCTGCTGGAATTTTAGACGATCCACTGTTTATGACAATTAATTCAAAAGAAATTCCAATTATTGAGATGGGTATCGTTGGCAAATTACCAGGAAGAATGCGTGATCAAATTGCAGATGACTTTAAAACTACGTTAGAAGATATTAAGGGCGTTTCCACTGTACGTTTTGTAGGATTTCGTGAAAGAGAGTTTCAAGTTTTATTAAATAAAGAAAAATTAGAAAATAATCATGTTGGAATTTCTGAGGTTTATAATGCAGTTTCCAAGCATTCAAAAAATGTACCTGCCGGTTATATTAGAGATACCAAAAGACAAATGCTTGTAAGGGTGCAAGGACAAATTAAAACAATTGAAGAGATGTCAAATATTATAATAAGGTCAAATTTTTCTGGTCAACAAATAAAAGTTAAAGATATAGCTAAAGTTTTTGATGGTGCAGTAGAGCCATCTTCACTTGTTAGATTAAATGGTAAGCCGGCTACTTTGCTTGTTATTTCAAAAAAAGAAAATGCTGACACTATTAAGACAGTTAATAAATTAATGAATTCTATTAACAAGTTTAAGAAGACTCTTCCGAAAGAGCTATCAATAGCCATCTATAACAATGAATCTGATCGAGTAACTGATCGACTAAATATAGTTATTAATAATGCCATTGGTGGGTTAACCCTTGTTGTTATTTTCCTTTTAATGTTTTTGCCTGGAATATTAGGAATTATGACTTCCATGAGTCTTCCTATTACTGTTTTAGCAACAGTAGCAATTTTAACAAGTATGGGAATAAATTTTAATACCATGACTATGCTAGCATTTATTATATCAATCGGGATGCTAGTTGATAATTCAGTTGTTATAAGTGAAAATTACGCTCGTCTTCGCCAGGAAGGAATGGATCGTTATTCTGCAGCAGTTAAAAGTGGATTTCAATTTTGGCTGCCAATTACTGGAACTGCTTTGACTACCGTTGCAGCCTTTGTTCCAATGCTGGTAACTCGAGGTATTCTTGGGCAATTTATTAAGCTTATTCCAATAGTTGTTAGTATTTCTTTACTGGTTAGTTTGTTTGAGAGTTTCTTTCTTTTGCCTGCGAGACTTCAGTTTACTATAAATTATAAAAACGATGGTAAAAAGAAAACCAATTGGTTTGACTTTATAAGCAGTCGCTTTGAAAAGTTTATGCTGAAGGCCGTTACCCATAGATATATTGCCCTGTTTACTGTTAGCCTTTTAATCCTTGGAAGTCTTGCGCTGGCTATTTTTGGTAATAGATTTGAGCTATTCCCCGCTGAAGATGTTGAGTTTTATCATGCAAGAGTGGAAACTCAAACATCTAGTAGACTTACAAATACAGATAGAATAATTGAAGAGTTAAGACAAAAAGTCGAGGATGTATTAGGTGCGAAAACTCTTAGTTATCAGATTTCAAGAGTCGGTGTAGCTAGAATTGGAATGAGTGATCCCCAAGAAAAAAATGGAGATTATGTCGGAATGATTACATTTCGCGTACCTCGAAAAATTGCAAAGACTCAAGATATGCAAGAGGTACTTAAAAGGTTAAGGAAAATAACTCATCCTGAAATTGCAAAGCTTTCATTTGAAGGACAAGCGCCAGGCCCTCCAGTAGGGAAGGCCATTAATATTACCTTTAGATCTAACAAATATGGTGAGTTAAAGGGGATGGTCGGGGAGTTTAAAATTGAGTTTGATAAATTAAAAGGTGTTGTTGACCTCTCTACAGATATTATCAAAGGTGGATCTGAATATAATATAGATCTAAATTTTGATAAGCTTGCAAAATATAATTTAACAACTGAAAGTGTTGGAGTTTCTCTTCGTACAGCATTACAGGGAGCAGTTGCCTCAGAGCTTAATATTGATAATAAAGAAGTTGATCTAAGAATTAGATATGATGATGCTGATAAAAGTAAAATTGATCATTTAAAACAGACTAAAGTTATGGAGCCATCAAGTTTAAGGAGAACTGTACCTTTGGAAGCAGTTGCACAATTTAAGGAGATTGACGGCCCAGAAGTTAGAAAGCATTTGGATTATTTACGATCAATAACGATTAGTGGAAATGTTATTCCTGAAGTAATAACTTCAATTGAAGTTAATAAACAAGCGGCTAAAATTATTGATAAAATAAAAAATAGATATAAAAGTGTAACAGTCACATTTGGAGGAGAGCAAGAAAGTACAAAAGATTCTGTACAATCTTTGCTTCAAGCAATGATTATTGCAATTTTTGCAATATTTATGATTTTAGTCTTTTTATTTGATTCATTTTCTAAGCCACTCTTAGTTCTTACCAGTATTCCATTGGGGTTAATTGGAGTATCGCTCGCATTTTTTGTTCATGACAAACCATTAGGTTTCTTGGCATTGATTGGAGTGGTAGGGCTTGCTGGTGTTGCTGTAAATTCGGCCATTGTGTTGGTAAGTTTTATAGATCAATTAAGGGTAGAAAGTCCTGAGCTTAGTTTAATAGAAGTATTGGCCAAGGCATCATCTAAAAGATTAAGAGCTGTAGTTGTGACTAGCCTTACAACAGTTGGAGGACTAATTCCGACTGCTTATGGTATTGGTGGGTCTGATCCTATTTTAGTTCCAATGACTCTTGCAATTGCTTGGGGCCTTGTTAGCGGAACAATTTTAACAATTTTATGGGTACCATGTGGATATATTATTTTGGAAGATATTAGTTTCTTTGGAAGAAAAACAATAAAGAGATTATTTTTAAAAAGGACAAATGTATGAAAACAAAACTAACTGTTTTAAATCTATTTTTATTATTGATGACAGCCCTGTTATTTAGTTGTGGACTTGAGGAAGATAGCACCGGGACGCAGAAGGAAGAATTTAAAAATAGAGAGTATCTTTTAGGCACCTATGAGAAAATCATGGGACAATATCTTGGACAAATTCAAGATGAAGATAAATCCTTTCCAGTTGAACTCTCATTTTTTATTGTAGAGATAAAAGATGGTATTGATGAAAATGGTAATCCCAAGTTTCGGCCAGCTTTAAAAGCAAGATATAGAAGAACAGATTTTGTTGGAGAATCAGATAATGAGATTTTAGATGTAAAATATTTTCCTGAGACAAATCAAATTGTAATGTCCTCAGTTGGGGCCAGTGGGATTTTCCTCTCCTTTACTGGGGTTTTAGAGAAAAGTATTTTAAAAGCAGAGGCAATTAAAAATGGGGGGAGATTTGGCAGTTTAAGTGTCAAGCTTCACTCTCGATATGGTAAAGCTCCCTTTGATAGTCTTGAAGTTGATAAGCGGTTTAGACTGAGAACTACTTTTGAAAAAATCGTAGGAACTTATATTGCTGAAGTTGAAATGAACAATTCTTCTTCTGAGTCAAATAATTTAACAATTGAAATTGTGATTTACGTAGTTGAATCGGCAGAAGGTGTCAATAGCAATGGTGAACCTGTTTTTATGCCAAAACTTAAAGGACGATACCGAACCAAAGGGTTTTTAGGTTATGGAGATAATCAAATTCTTGATGTTAGATTTTACGCTGAAACTGGAGAGATAATTTTAAATAGTTCTTCTCAATCTCAATCAAACGTAAATATTAGAGGATTAGTTAAGCAAGATATTATTGAAAATGGAAACTTAATCATGGATGGCGGCCTTCTTGGAAAGTTTGTCGCAAATAGAATTAGCCGAGAAGTAAATTTATCTGCTTATGGAGAAATTGAAGAAAAAAGAAATCGTCTTTTAGAAGTCTATGAAAAGTTAACAGGAACCTATAAGGGATATGTTACAGGCGAAAGGGAAAAGAAGTTTCCAGTAGAGATAACTTTATTTGTTGTTGAAGAAGACATGGGCAAAAATATAAATAATGAAGTTATTTTGCTTCCGGCCTTAAGAGCGAGATATAATCGTTTAGATGTAAGTGATAGTTATTTAGATCGTTTTTTATCTGTAAGTTATTTTTATCTATCAAATGAGATTGTTTTAAGAAGTGTAAGCAGTGTTGCTACCGGTAGTAATGTTCCAGGTGCCGGACTTTTTTCAATAACAGGTAAAATTAAAAGCAATAAAATAATTCAGGCTGATATTTTTGATCACCGTGGCTATTTTGGAAAAATGGAAGTTGAAAAAAATTAAAAATGTTTGAATTCATTCCTGAAGATATATTATTAAAACTTAAAATTTCAGATCTTCCCC
>DAOVTR010000222.1 GCA_030633015.1 Bdellovibrionales bacterium | reverse complement strand
GTACATAGATTGACCATTGATGGAGTGATTGCATGGAATCCTGCACTTAGAAATATGTCAGGAACTTATTATCAAGAGGTAATTGATATTTTTGGAAGTGGAGGTCAAGCTGGGGTCGCTCCACCAGTTAGTGATATACTTGTAAAAAATTGTTGGCTTTTTCATAAAGATGGAATGGGTGATTGGCTTATATATTCAAAAATTAATACGGAAAATATAATTTACGAAAATAACTTATTTGGTCCTTCAGCTGGGGGAGGATGGGGAAATGGCTCAGTTGGAATTGGAACTGCTGAAGCTGGTATTCCAGATTCGAGTGCAGCAGTTGTAACAAACGCAATTGTTAGAAATAATATTTTTGTAGGGGCCCAAGGAGATACTGCCTTGGCAATTATGAATTCGGATAATGTTTGGGTTTATAATAATACATTTCATAATAATTCTGGAGACAGCTTAAGATCAACAATAATGATTCGAGGAAACTACCACCCTGTTGGGCCAGTTCATATTTATAATAATATCTTTTTAAATAATAATCCAACACAAGATACTTACGGTGGAATTTTTTGGTTAAGGGGTGATATACCCACTACTTTTAATTTTGATTATAATCTGTTTTATAATTCAACGTCTAAAAGTGATATTTCGTTGGCAGGTGCAAATCAAATTTTTGGAGTTGACCCACTACTAGAAAATCCAATGAGTGTTTCAACTTCGGAAATTAATCATGCTACAAAGCAAAGAATAATTGAGAGATTTAAGCGTTCTGCTAACTCCCCTATTTATAATATGGGTTTAAATGCAATGCAATTAAATGGACATCCACATTGGAGGCCTGAGGTTACTGATAATTTATCAAACATGTTTGGCAGCCAAAGATCTTCTTTAGATGTGTGGAGTTTAGGTGTTGATTAAAAAGAGGTAAAAATGAAATTTTTAATTTTTATAGTTTTAAGCTTATTATTTTCATCTTGTATTCCAAACGGTCTGAATGTTGGCGAAGATGATATTTCAAATACGGATGAAGACCAACGGGCCAATATTGATGATGAAGTAGTTATCGATGATGATCCTAGTGATGATAATGGTGATATAGGTGACTCAACAGCAGGTGCAAATGATTGTAGAAGTTATAAAGATATTTTAGGTAGTACTCCAATTACTGGAACAGTTATAAATGCAACACCTTCAGATGCTTATAGATTAGATTCAATTATAAGAGATGCTCCCAATGGAGCAACCATTTTACTTGCAGATGGAACTTATAATATTTCAAATTATATCGATGTTCAAAATAGTGAACTTATAATTAGGTCAGCTTCAGGAAATAGAGAAGCGGTTATTATTGATTCAAATTATGCTGATTTAAATCCTCCATATGAAGCTAGTATGATTTTAATTTACTCTCAAAATGTAACTATTGCAGATATTACAATTAAAAGGTCAAAATATCATTTGATTCAAATCCAAGGCTCAACTAATAATATTCTACTTCATAATATTCAATTTATTGATGGAGGACAACAATTTGTTAAAGCAACTGCTTTTCTCTCACAACAACAGTATCCAGATAACGTAACTGTTAGCTGTTCAAGGTTTGAAATGACTGCGGCCGGAAGGCCGAACGTAAGTCCTGTATATGGAGGATGTTATACAGGCGGAATTGATGCTCACGCTTCTAGAGGTTGGGTTGTTCGTGATAATCATTTTGAAGGAATATATTGTGATAATGGAGGTCTTGCAGAGCATGCAATCCATTTTTGGAGATCTGGTAGGGATCCTCTTGTTGAGAGAAATACTATTGTAAATTGTGCCAGAGGAATTGGTTTTGGAATGGCAACGACTGCAGGTGATGATGAGCGGGTTTATAGTGATTTTCCAAATGACAACTATGTAGGACATGTTGGTCATTATGGAGGAGTTATTAGAAACAATATGATTTCTAGTAATATTGGGAGTCTATTTGATACTGGAATTGCAGTTTGGAATGCGGCCCTTGTAGAAGTTTATAACAATACAATTTATGCTCCCAATGCTGCTTTTGCGGGTATAGATGTAAGATTTCCAAATAGTGACACTATTGTTACTAATAATATTTCACTACCTTATATTGCTTTTAGAGATGAAAATGCAAATGCTCAAAAAGTAAATAATATTGAAAGTGGTATTATGAGTAGTTGGTTTGTCTCTCCTGCAAGTGGAAACTTAAGATTAAATAGCGCGGCTGCCGCTGCAATTAATAGTGGTGTACCTGTTTCAGGACTTGTGGATGATATTGACCATGATGTTAGAGATAGTACTCCTAATATAGGGGCTGATGAGTTTTAAAGCTGAAATTTAAGATAGTGCTTCATTACTTTAGGTTCAAGAATGATGGGCTCTTTGATCGTATTTCCAAATCTTCCGCCTGTTCCTGACCATTGAGATTTTTTTACTGTTTTTTGATTTTTACTGTTAAAAAGTGATCTAAAAAGCATTCGCCCTTCTGCTACAATCAGTTCCATTTCATCAAATAAAAGAGAGTTGGTAACAAAAAAATCACTTCCCTTCCCTCCTGCATAAGCTCTTTTTCCTTCAACGATAACAAGATTTTTACTTTGAGCGTTTGAAATCCATCTTCCATTACCATTTATTAGAAAAAATTTAAGAATTTTTTGTTCTTTTTTTCCTTGTGCCGGCCAAAGTATTAGTTCGGAGTGGGGACCTAATAAGACCGTCGTTTTATAATTTATTAAACTAAGTTTTATATAACTATGGGGACCTGTTTTGATTTTTCCTTTTCTTGGAATTACGTCTCCAACATTAAACTCTCTGTCATTGTATGTAACACTACCTTTTACGCTTACAAGCTTAGCAAAGGAATCTTGTGCATATAAATTAAGCCCTAGGCAGGTTAAAATTATTAAAATGATTAGTTTATTTTTCATAGTTTAGTGTATATTTTATTCCCATCGACATGGCAGTGTTATTAGCTATTAAATTATTCTCTATAAATGAAAATGATTCAAGAGAAAAATTAAAAAGAAAGTTATTATTAAAATCCCAATCAAGAGAAAAATCATAAGCGCCTGTCGCAGGATTTATATTGCCAAATGTTCGATCAAAATTATGATTAAGTCCGAAGATGGTCTGTCCTCCCCTCATTCCGTAATTAATTGTTATACTTGAAAGCTTCAGATAAATTCCCCATCTATAGTTAATGAAGTTTACAAGAGTCGCATCCGGTGCAAAAGGCATCAGATAATTATAGATTCCAAATAATCCAATACCATATTTTTGATTTTTAAGATAAAAGTTATATTTTCCTGCCAATTGGCTTTGGAAATAATCAGTTTGAGTTTTAATTTCTGACGATTGCTGCAGGTAACTCGCATTGGTTGAAATTTTCCAGGAATTTTTATTTTTTAAATTATAATCTAGAGTTATAAAAATATTTTTATCATAGCTGTTTTCTTTGCTTAGAAAATAGTTAACGTTAATGCCCATAAATGATTTTTTTGAAATTTTGGAATAGTAATCGAGATGAAATTGTTGAATAGAAAAATCATAAGTCGTATCAGAAAAAAGAAAACTATTGCTTTGATAAAGGAGATCAATGGTTTTTTTAGGGTCTTTTCTAATTATATTTATTCCGTACAAAAAGCCACCGACGTTCTGTTGCATATATTGAATAGAATTTGTTCCTATAAAAGGTAGAATTGTATATTTGAAACTCTCGCTAGTATTAGCCTGAGCTAGTTTGTTTAAATTTTCAGTAACAGTTTGGTTTGATTCTTGTAAATATGGGTAATATTTAAAATTTCCTAAAGGAAAATAATTAGAGCCAAATGGGATATTTACTTGGCAAAATATTGAAAAAGGTAATGAAAAAAAAAGAATAATTACGGCTAAGAAAGTTTTTTTCATATGGTTTTGGGCCAATAGATAAAATATTTAATTTATTAATTAAATTCTCTCATAAAATTAAGAACTTAGTATATAAATTTTTGAAATGTATCTCCCTGAGGAATCTGCGAATCTTACAGGTCACAGTCTAATAAGACATGACTTAAAAAGAGATCTAATGTAAAACTTTCCATGATCAAAACCGGCATATTTGTATCATTTCTAATGTTGTCTACTACTGCTTTTTCTATGGAGTATCCAG
>DAOVTR010000195.1 GCA_030633015.1 Bdellovibrionales bacterium | reverse complement strand
TAATTCTTCCAAGGTCAAAATCATATACTAATAGAGCACTGATTTTAGCTTCTCTTAGAAAAGATAAAGTTATTATAAAAAACCCATCAACTTCAACAGATAGTGCAACTTTAATTAGTTGTTTAAAAAAAGTGGGTGTGAATATAATAGAATGGGAAGATTTTCTTGAGGTTACAAATTCTTTTCCCGAGTGTGAAAAAGCTGGTAATGACGCTATAATTACCCTTGAAACTCAGGATGGCGGAACAACTAATCGTTTTTTATTGCCCTTTCTCTCTTTAGGTAAAAAAAAATATAGAATCTACCCTGATCAAAGAATAAAAAGTCGTGAGTTTGATCAGCTTTTTAAATTATTACTGTCTTTAGAAGTAAACATTATAAATGAAAATATAGATGGGTCATGGATAGAAATTCAAGGGCCACTTAATAGTAAATTACCTTTAGAAATTGATTGCTCAAAAACGACTCAGATTGCGAGTGCTTTTTTATTAGTTTTAGGGAGTGAATTAATCAAACTTACAAATGTTAATAACTCAAAAAAATATTTAGAAATTACTAATTTTTTAGTTAGGGAAAATAATAGGTTGTGTAAATCTTTTGATATTTCTGTTGATTTTAGTAGTGCCAGTTATCCCATCGCTCTTGGAATGCTCCTTGAAGGGGTGCTTCTAAAAAATGTTGATAGTATTGATCAGATGCAAGCAGATAGCGCTATATTGGAATTAGCAAAAAATCTCAAATCTAAAGTTAAACAGATCGGAAGTGATATTTATATTTCTCCTGTTAAATCTTTTGAACCCATTAGATTTAATACACTTGACGCCCCAGATTTAATCCCTACCTTAGTATTTCTTGCGTCCTATCTTAATGGAGTATCAGTTTTTGAAAATGTTAGCTATCTTATCGATAAAGAGAGTGATCGGCTAAGTGAAATTATGAAATTACTTAATCTGTTTTCTGTTGATTATAATTATAATAAATCAAAAGATCTCTTAGAAATAAGAGGTAGTTTTGTTGAGTCTTATTTTATAACTTACAATGCTCCACGCGATCATCGAATGATTATGTGTGCATATCTGTTTATGAAGAAAAACAGTGGTGGAGAAATTAAAAATTTTTCCCATGTGGCAAAATCATTTCCAAGTTTTTTTACTGCTATTGAAAAGTTGAAATAACTTCTTGTATGTATCTTTGGTCAATTTCATTTTCTAGTAAGAAATTCATCTCTTTTCTTGTGAAGTGTCCATAGTTAGCTGGAAAGAAAAAAATATCACTAAGAGATGTTAGCATCCCAATACCGCCTCTTTTTATGTTTTCATTTTTTAAGGTTAGTACTCCCCAGATCGTTTGGGCCGTTGATGAGATAAAGTTTAATACACCACCGATTGGTCGTAATATTTTTCCTGCACCATTAAGTTCTTCTGTGTACATTATTCTCCAATGAGGATCAACCATATCATCATCGGATTGGGAGATGCCTTTGAAAAACTCAAAACACCATTTTATAGGATGGTCTTGTTTAATAGATAGTCGTCGATATCGTTGTAGGGATGGAAAAATTAAAACTTTTTCTGCTTTGCTGCTAAAATGTTTTAGGGCCCGATTAAAACTCTGTTTTGTTGAGAGGTGGTGTAGATCAAATCTTTTTATTTTTTCCTTAAAAAGTTCGTCTCTTGCAAATTGATCACAATCAAACTCTTCATTTCCATTATATCTTTTATCATCTTCACAATCAAAAGTGATGCGGGCAGAAGGAAATTTTAATTTATCTGTTGGCAGGCCTAAAGCAATTTTTATGATTCTTTCAATTTCGACAATGCAGTTAGTGTCAAATTTATCATAAAATCTAATATCCATTTCGCGTCTTTCTTTTAGAAATTCATTGTTAAGAGCTTTTCTGATATTTAAGATTTTATCTTTTGAAAGATTGATTTCAGCAACAGTAATATCTCTATTGGCATATAATAGGGCCTTTCCTAGATAGGTAAGTCTTTTTTTCTCCATGAAAAGTAGTTGCTTATCAATTTTTTCATTTAAAAGTTTAGAGGCATATTTTTCTACAAAAATGGAACTGTCTGATCCATATGCCTCTAATCTTTTTATATAACCATCAACCCCATAAGGAACAAAACTATAGTAAAGATTGTTAACAATTATTCCAAAGTGACCTAGCAGTGAAGAGTATGATGATGCACCAACATGTACCAGATATAGTCTGTTTTTTTTAAATTTAAAATCAGATATATCTTCACCATAGGCAAAAAATGAAGAAAATATAAATATAAATATAAATATAAATATTTTTTTCATCTTAATGTTTTCCTCAGGTTACTTACTCTTGGATATAGTCATAGTCGTAATCATAGTCACTATCATCATAGTTATCAGCTGATGATGCAGATGAAAGAAATAAAAGAACAGAACTTGCGATAATCGCTCCTACTCCATCAATGTCATCATATCTCTGTCTGTTTCCATCTCTGTATCCTCGAGAGTAGCATCTTCCTCTATTCATTTGGCCATAATCATTTAGCCCATCTGTAAATCCTCGCTGGTATGCAATTTTTCCATCTCCTCGATTACAAGGGTCGCCACGACGGTGGTCTGCATAGCTTGAAGGCATGGTAAACATTACTGTAATTAGTAAGATTGCTAGAGTGTTAATTAATTTCATTTGTATCTCCCCTTGATTAATTATTTTTTTTGAAAAACTTCAGCATTATCAACATCGTCATCTTCAGATGACTCAGATGATCCGAGAAGTAGTTCAGAGCTTTCGAAAATTATTGATGGGTCATCGTCTTGATAATCATCTTTGTGTTTGATCCCGTCTTCGTATCCCAGATAGTAACACTCAAGGGCCCCATCTATTGGGTCCTTGTCTGTTAGGGCGTCATTTACGCCAGCGCTATAGAGTTTTTGGTTTTCTAATGTATCTCCGCAGTCAATAGAAGCTTCCGCACTTATTGATATTAGGGAAAAGATAATTAAAAATAGTATTTTGAAAATCATCATTAGTATCCTTTTCGTGTCATGTCTTAATTAGAAAATAATTAACACGTTACATAAAAAGGATCAATTTGATTGAAATCTTTACTAGCTCTTAACTTGCCGATATTGCAATATTAAAATTTAAAATCCAGCTGCAATAGGAGATACCTCTCTAGTATAAATATTATCTCCATCAGTTATAAACACCTTGTTATCGTAAAAGACGCTAGATCTAATATATCCATAAGTTTTAGGTGCATAAGTATAGGTCGGCCACCGAAAACCATTACTTGGATCACTCAGGTCAGCTTGACTCCAATAATCTATTCCAGCTATTACTGTTAAGGTGTGGACAATATTTCCTGTGAAAATATTTGTATAAGTTGTAGTTCCAATGGTTCTTGAAAAAATTGCTTTTATACTTGTGGCAAGTCCAGGATCGTTACCCATCCATGGCCAAATTTCAGTTAAGTTGTTAGATTGTAGAGTTGGATTTAATTCTTGATAACTTACAAAGCCAACAGTCCCAAGACTACTATCATGTCTAAAGGCATACCAGTGGTTGCTTGAAGTTGTGTAGTAGATATATCCTCCAAGAGTAAACGCACCATTTATTTGCAAAATTTCATCTAATGTTGGTGCATTTGGATCTCCTTGCCAAATAATGCTTAAGTCGTTTGTACCTACTCCAAGTTCACTGGGGGAAACCCATCTTTCTTCTGTGAGACTATAGGCGTAAGCGTACTGTCCTTGAAATGCCCATAGATGATTATCAAAGACGTATTGAGCATTTATTCTACTTGAATCTTGTGGTGAGTTTGCTCCTGTAAAAAAATCAGTTAATGGTTGCTGTGACCAGGTTGAGTTATCTAAAATTATTGGTTGTGCACTCTCTGCTGGAAGATTACATGAAAAGAGGGAATAACTCCACTGATACTCTCCAACATTTTCAATAGTATAGCAGTATTTATTATCAACAGTATCTCCGTAGTCAGGATCACATCTAATTTGGTAGTTAAGTATTTTGTCAGGGTAACTATAGAGGTTGACTCCAAAACCGTAGGTAGTGTCTCTGCATATATCAGATGGAGTATAACTTTCTGGAGTAGCTCCTACGTTTTCTTTTAGTGTGTAAAGGCTCAATGATAAGGTTGACATATTTACGTTTTGAACACCTTCAACTGGTCCCCAATATTTATTTCCTGCGAGACACATATTATTTTGAAGTACGTAGCCAGTAGCACATGTTTCAATTATACAATTCTCTGATTGAATAATTCCATCTCCCTCACTATTACAAAACTGCTCTACGTAAGCGTATGTTGAATTGTAATCTTGACTACTACATTGGATAGAGGTCACTTGTTGGTTTGGAATACATTCAATAGTTTCAGTTACTACGAGAGGAGGATCTTCAGTTACTACGGGAGGAGGATCTTCAGTTACTACGGGAGGAGGATCT
>DAOVTR010000048.1 GCA_030633015.1 Bdellovibrionales bacterium | reverse complement strand
CTCTTCTTTTAAAGGGGCCATCAAGGCTTGAAACTTTTTTAAAATTAATTTTTCCATTTATTTTTCCATACAAAATCAACAAGCCTACCCTTAAAGATTTTACAGATAAAAAACTGTCTAAAAGTAAGGTATTGAAAAAGTTTTTAAACTGTGATGTCTTTGTAGGCAATACTAGCCAACTTGAACTTTTGAAGCTTAACAACTTAAAAGGAAAAACTTTTATTATTGATTTTTTAAATGCTGATAGCGAATTCAAACTTAAAAAAGCAAACGTAACTAACATTATAAATTGCATGCCAGAAATTTTTAACTTGCCTGGAATTAACTTTCCACTGCTTGAAGCAATTTTCCTGGCATATAAAGATGACCCTTCGGGAATAACAGAAGATGATATTTTTGGATGGATTAATAAATTCTCTTTAAGACCTCAAATTCAAATGCTAGATAAAAAAATTAACACTAAATCTAAATTTGCTTTTATTATACATCCACTAAGCATTAATGATCTGTTTAGACACCCAAGTATCAAAGCAGTAAAACCTTTTGTATCCACAATCGAGGGCCCATTAGAAAAAATGATAGGCTTTCTCCCTGGATCAAAATATGGTCAAATCTCTGGCATAAAAAGTATTTCAACAGGCAAAGAGGTCTATGGAGATATTTATACTATTTTTGAAACCCCTAAGATGCTTTTAAAAAGCAATCCTGAAAAAATATACGAAAAACTTGTTAACATCTCCATTAAAGCAAAATCATTTGGTGCTCAAATTATTGGACTTGGAGCGTACACGAAAATTGTTGGAGATGCAGGTGTTACCATATCTAAAAGAAGTCCCATACCTGTAACAACAGGAAATTCACTATCTGCTGCGGCTACCCTTTGGGCGGCTGATTTTGCAACTAAAAAAATGCAGCTGGTCCCTTTAGAAAATAATATCTATCAAGGGACACTGATGATTATTGGTGCGACAGGTAGTATTGGAAAAGTTAGCGCTAAACTTCTTTCTAAGTCATGGAAAAAAATCATTCTAATAGCTCCACGCGCCTACAAATTGTTATCACTCGTTGACGACATCAAAGAACTTTCACCTCAATGTGAAATCGTTGTTGCAACAAACCCCAATAATTATTTAAGTGAAGTAGACTTAATGATAACAACAACTTCGGCCCAAGGAAAAAAACTAATCGATATTTCAAAGGTTAAACCGGGATGTGTAATTTGTGATGTTAGTCGTCCATTTGATATAAAAAAAGAGGATGCAATTACAAGACCTGACGTATTAGTTATTGCAAGCGGTGAAGTTGAACTACCTGGAGAAATTAAACTATCATGTGATATAGGTCTAGAAAGAAATGTTGTTTATGCATGCCTTGCAGAGACTGCTCTTTTAGCACTAGAGGAACGCTTTGAATCTTTTACATTATCTCGAAATATTAGCTACCAAAAAGTAAGAGAAATTGATCAACTGGCCAGGAAACATGGGGTTAGATTATCAGCAATAATGGGTCACGATGTCGAAATAACAAATGAAGAAATTGATCTATGCAGGAAACATGCATTAAAAAAACTTAATAAAAATAATTAAACTTTAAAGAAATTCTATCAACATCACGGTATTGACCGATAAGATCAATTTTTTTTCCATCCAGAAGATCAAACTTAAATAGTAATGACATGGAATCATTAAAAGATTTAACAATCTCTGTTGTAATCCATACATCGTTATTATAAATCCCTTTAAATACAGTAAAAGTTGCATCAAGTGACTTTTTTAAAAATGAATCTTTATACTGAAAAGCTAACCATATTTTTTCATACTCACTACTGTAAAAGCTTTGAAATGCAATAATACTTTCACTGGCCCCTTGATAATCTAAACCCATGACAGTCTGAAATCGATCTTTAGTGTGCACAATTAAACTATTATCAATATATGGAGAATTTATATCCAACAACAGATCTCCTCTTAAAACAAAATGAGTAAAGGCCTTAGAACAAGTAATACCGTAAGAATTAATAAATTCACTGACTGGATACAGTTGATTCTTTTTAATCTCATATATTGGGTTTCTATTCTGATGAAAAAAATAAATAAAATTCAGATCTATTCCATTATCGGCCAGGTAATTTATTTTAAGGCCATACTCTAATTCATTGAAAATTTGATAAGATGGAAAATCATTTACAACTAGGCCACGAACAGTTGTCGGCAATGTACTATACACACTCGAAACATCTGGAAACTTATCAGATTCTACTTTTGGAGTAAAAACAAATTGGAAATTATATTTATCAAATAGCAATTGGTAATTAATTGTAAAAACTGATTTTTGCATATCCTCAAGATCACCAAATATACCGTAACTATAATCTCTGGGATTAACGATATCCATAATATTTATTCCAAACGTTTCACTCCAATTGATAATTTGATATCCTGTTTTTAAATCAAAACGATCTCCACTTTTCGAGAAGTATAAATCACTAATTTTAACCTCTACATAGTTATCGTTTTGAAAATCACCTAAAGTCTTAACTTTTATAAAAATAAAACTATCGTCTAATATAAGGCTTGAATTATAGGTATAATCAAAATCAAAAAAAAGATGTGAATAAAGAGATTCTGGAGTTTTTTGTTGAAAAACTTGAAATGTATATTCAAACCCTAATTTAACTTTTGGGGTTGAACAAATTCCATTAATGGAAAATAAAAAGACAGATAAAATTAAACCTTTAATCATATTATTCATTTTAAATTTTGCTTATTAAAATATCGGTTAGGAATTTTTCTAATTTCCATTTTAATAATATTCATAGTCGAAAAGCTTGTCTTATTTAATGCATTTTCAATTTTTATCACTGTTGGCCGAGCTTTTCCTGCAATAAGTTTATAACCACTAAACGTGGCCAACTTTAAAGGTTTTCCACTTAACGAAAGGTACTCTGCTTTTATAGGCCTAAAAGTATTTTTCTCTATCCATACGTAAAGTTGATCGTAGGTAAGTCCCTTCTTGTTTGACTTTAAAAAAATTTTCCACTGATTTTTATCCTGATCTACAATTGAACTATTATAATCACTAGACCAGTTCATTCTGCTAATGTCTCCATTTGAAGTCTGTCCAGTTAACTTCTGAGAAAGGGCAACTCTTACTGACCTTCTTAAGTTTGGAATAAAAATCCACATTTGTTCATCAAGCATTAAAAGGTTTCTTCCCCTATCTTTTTTCGGTAGAAGTGTTTTAATTAATGTTTTTGTTTTTCCTTTGGTAAAAACCTCAAACTTAGAAAAGGGGGCATCTGAACTTTCAACTTCAACTTGCATATAAAATGATTTCATTGGGTTTCTAATAGAGTCTGCTTTCTTTATTATATTGCCAGCGTCTTGAGCGTAAAGATTAAACGAGAAAAAAATTATTAACAGATATTTCATTTTAAACTCCTAAGCTGAACGCAACAATTGAGCAATTGGAGTTAGAACAATTTTATATCCCGCTACCAAAACTCCAACTGTTGTCGTTGCTAATCCTATCAGTAACGTTACAAGACCATAATATGGCTGAAGCTCAACAAAAACATTAAATTGGCGGGTTAAACCCGGACTTGGTGGCATCAACACGCCATTTATCAGTAAAGTATTATTTATAATAACTGATACCAAAATCCCTAATACGCCACCAATAAAACCAAGCAGTACCGCCTCAAACAGAAGTAGACTCATTACATCTTTTGCTGATTCTCCATTCGCACGTAAATTTCCAATTTCCTGTTTTCTTTCTAATACGGATGTTGATACCGTATTAAAAATCCCTAAAACAACAATGATGATGATAATTATTTTAATAAAATCAAACTGTTTTTTTAAAAAATCAATAGCATTTTGATAAAAGACTTTGTCTAATATCTCAAAAGGAGTCAATTCTAAATTATTATATATTTTCTCTATATCAAACTTAACTTCTTTCCAATAACTATCTTTAGCAAGTCCGAGAGAGATACTCTCGACTTTATTCGTATCTAAAATAAATTGTGCTTGCTTAATTGGAAGTCTAAAAACTGCGTCGTCAAAATCTTTTATTCCAGTATGAAATATTCCTACGACATTTAGATCAACTCCATTTAAACTTCCGTAAACTGTATTTACTAAAACTGTTACTCTATCCCCAAGACCGACGTTTAACGACCTTGCTAGTCCCTTTCCAAGCATAACTCCATCAATCTCATCAGTTAACATTTTACCATCAATAATATTTAATGCGGTAAAAAACTTTGACTCCTCGAGTGCATCTACTCCCTGCCCTTTACCACTAACATTAATTTTACCATTTGTTAACAATCCATAAAACTGCAACCGAGGAAACACATGCTTAATTTTTGGATTTCCTTTAAGTTTCTTATAAATCTCTTGATAATTATCAATCCAATGTTCCCATGGTTTTTCATAAACCTGATTTCGATACCCCACTGTATTGATCTGTCCATGGCCATAATGTGTTCGAATCGTATTAACACGATACTGATTCATTATTCCAAAATTAAAACCATGATATAAAAAAAGAGAACTTACACCGAGTGCCACTGTTATTAAAATAGCAAAAGATCTTCTTGGATTTCTAAATAAATTTTTAAATGCAATTTTAATTAACATAATTTATCCCTACTAATCATTCCATCTTTTAGTGAAATTTTAATGGGTGATTTTTCTATAACCATCTGATCATGACTTGCTAGTATAATACTAACCTTATGCTTTAAATTTAAATCAATAAAAAGATTCATTATCTCTTCACCTGTCTTTTGATCAAGACTGGCCGTTGGCTCATCAGCAATTATCACTTCTGGTTTCTTTGCAAGAGCACGAGCGATTGCAACCCTTTGCCTCTGTCCTCCACTTAATTGTAGTGGTTTTGTGTCTGCAAACTCTTCAAGTCCTACACTTTTGAGCGATTCCCATACAATGCGTTGTCTCTCTTTTACAGGTATCTTCTGTCTTGATAAAAAGAAATCTACATTTTCATAAGCAGTTAAAACTGGATTCAGATGGAAACTTTGAAATACAAACCCAAAATTAAATTTTCTTAACCTATTTTTTTTGTTTTCACTAATATTTTTAATTGAATCCCCTTTAAAAAGTAGATCTCCTTCTTGAATGTTTTCAACAAGCCCTAAAACATTAAGTAAAGTAGATTTTCCCGAACCAGAAGGGCCATATAGACAAATAAAATCCTGCTTGTTAATTTTTAAGTTTACATCTTTTAGTGCATGAATTGTTTGATGACCTAAATGGTACTTAAAATCTAAATTCTTAGCATCTAATAATAGCTCATCCATTATCACTCCGATATTTCATCTAAAATTTCAACTATACCTGTCTCACCATTAATTCTAACATTCATTCCAGTCTTTAATATTTTTGTAAGACCTTTTATACTTACGACAGCTGGAATTCCCATCTCTCTGGCAACGATAGCTGAATGGGATAACAATCCACCTCTCTCAACAAGCAGCGCTGAAGCAGCAGGAAAAAGTGGAACCCATCCTGGATCTGTTCTCATAGTAACAAGGATATCTTTATTAAGCTCTAGATCATCATCTGGTGACATGATTACCTTAACTTTTCCTTCAACAATCCCTGGACAACAACCTATTCCTTTAATTATTCGTGAAGAGAGTTGTTCATCCGTCTGAAAAACTTCTTCCTTGGAAAAGTGAGTATTATTCCAATAGACAGGCCCTCTCGTCATAAAACGTGAATCTGGCTCATGTTTTTCAAATTCTAAATATTCTAATTTTCTTGCATTAATCATCTTTTTTAAATCTATGATTGGATTTGTTCCTTCAATTGCCCCAGATAACTCAGGCAGAGATAGATAAAAAACATCTTCTTTTGTTTCAATTATTTGTCTTTTGACAAAGTCTTCACCAATTGCAAAAAACATTGCTCTTACAACACCATAAATTCTAGTTCTACAAAACCTAGTGTTCTCTCTATTTCTAACGGCCTGCCTGGCATTTTTAAGTGACCATCTAAAAATAAGTTTTTTAAAACCTGAAATAGCTTCAAAAGCACTCTTCTCAGAAGTCGACCTTATTTTCTGCTCATTTTTGTCCATTTCATCTAAGCTTACAGGCTTATTTCTTAGATAATTTTTTAAAAAAGCAAAAAAAGTAGAAGGTTCTAAGTGCAAATCAACTTGCTCAAGTTTCATTTCGCTCATACAACGAAATCCATACTTATCAAGATAATCATCTATTAATGATTTAAGTACCTTGTATTCACCTCTTCTAATTAAATCTAATAAATCAATATTACTATTTTCTAAAATTAATTTTTTTAATTTTTTATTACCTTCAACAAAATTTGCAATTCGAATCATCTCTCTCGTTGGTTGTGCTGATTCATAATTACCATCTCCACACAAAAGATCATTTTGAATAGATGGCCCAAGTGATCCCAGCCATTTTTCACATAATTTTTTAAACAGACCAAAATGAACCATACAAATGTAGTCATTAATAATGGGGGCTTTCCATTGTCTAAGAAATTTCCGCTCAACAACTTGGTAATATCCATAAATTTCATCTGCTGTCATTGATCTAAAATCTAAATGCCTTACTCGATCATACTCCTTATGGAAATATTTTAAAAATCGATCAACAATGGGCTGAATAGCAAAGTGAAAATATAAAAACTTCAAACCAGTGATAGCTCTTCTTATTGTTGCAAGGAATGTTTTTTCAAACTCTGGTGGCCGAATGCGCTCGGCAACTTCATCGGCCAAGGATTCAGAAGTGCCCATCATAGTTTCCATAAATGATCTATTATATTTAAACCCTGGAAGAATACTCGTTAGCTTATACCAATTTAAAAGATTGTAATATATTCTTCCGTAAAAAATACCAAGCATATTTCTCAAAAAATAGTCCATTTCCTTGATTTGCTTTGAAGGAACTAAAAGTATTTCAGCAAACTGAACATAGACATTGTGATAAACAAACCTAGCAAAATCAAAAGTTAAAGGCTTGGTTATTCCGCCATAACTTTCCACAATATTTGAATTATCCCATATATAAAGTAGTCCATTTCTATTATTGATTTGCGTGGTAATTGGCCGCGATTGTAGTATATATAATTTCTTCGAAACAACGGCCCACTCTACATCTTGAGGAAAATTATAAAAATCATCTATTTTATTAGCAAGGGTTCTAAGCTCTTCCAACTCTAAATTATCTAAACTAGAAAGTTCTTGTTTTTTTATATCAACACCTACTTCTATAATTCCAAAGCTTTTGCTATCGTTTACGAACATGGAGGGTTTTGAAGCAATTATTTTTTCTTTAACTTCACCTGACAAACGATCTATAACAAAAGTATCAGCATCAAGCTCCCCTGATACAACTCCTTCTCCAATTCCATAAACAGAATTAATCACAATTTGTTCTGGATCCTTATTTACTGGATTAGAAGTAAAAAGCACTCCACTTTTTTCTGAATTGACCATCTGCTGAAGAACAACTGCAACGCTTATATCTTTTAAGCTAAGTGAGTTTTGATTTCGATATACCAACGATCTTTCAGAATACGCTGAAGCCCAGCACTGCTTTATTTTTTCAATTGCTGTGCTTTTATCTTTTATAAATAGATAAGAGCTAAGTTGACCTGCGAAAGAATATCCTGCAGAATCCTCTCCTATTGCCGATGATCTTACTGCAATTAAATTACTTGAAAGTTGATCATAGGCAAACCCAAGTTCATTTAATAATTTATCACTAATTGTTCCATTTAAAATTAACTTGCTAATTTCAACAGACATGGCCTTAAAGTTTTGTTTATTGCTATCAATAATTTCTTCTAGCTTAATTTTTAAGTTATTATTGCGTTTGAATGTTTCAAATAGTTGCGAAGAAATAACATTCCATTTCGGAACATTAAATCCGGCTTTAGTTAAAAGGTATAAATTATATCCCTTTCCTCCTGCAAATTTTTCAACATAATTTCGTGAGCTGTCTTCAGTAATAATCAATTGTCTCTCCTATAAAAAAAGTTTTATTGCACAAATACCTATATAAGCTAAAATTATAAATCCACTAGAGAACGCCCTATATATTTTTCCCCAAGAATTATTGTGAATAAGCACATAAGAGAACCCAATCACAGCTAAAATCAAATTAGAGACTATTAAAAATTTTATTGCGAGTGACATTGATTTTTCGATATAAAAGATAAAAAAGAGTGCCAGAAACGACATTGTCTGAACTAAAAGATATGCTCCAAATGGTTTAAAGATTTTTGAATATGATTCAACTCCCTCTCTCTCCTCATCTTTTAAAAATGTTTTTCGGCCAAACTCAAAAATATTAAAAAAGCACCAATTGGCCAAAGAGAGATACACTATATCCAAACTTTGGTTAAAAAGTGATGTATTAGACAATGTTTGAGTAATCGTCAAAGACAAGGGAACCGTTATTACAGTATGAGAAATTGCATAAGTTGTTAAGTGAGGACGAATATAATTTCCAATAAAAAATTCTTTATACATTAAAAGTGAATACATAATTGTAATTAATGCCAACAAAAGAGCAAAATATCCATAAATACCAAACAATATTACTTCAGCAATTATGCACAAAATAATTCCATGCTCTAAATTTTTAACATTAAGCAACCCTCTAGGCAAAGGCCTCTGAGGATTAATTTTTTTATCTAGCTCAAAATCTTTAATTTCGTCGAACAATCTTAATTTGAAAAAGAAAATAAATGTTGCAATAAAAGGGAATAGACTTTTAAACGTAAACTCTTCAGCAAAATATACCGCAATAGTCCCTACAAATAAAACCACCATTGGAATATGTGATGCAAGTGGAAATCTCTCT
>DAOVTR010000140.1 GCA_030633015.1 Bdellovibrionales bacterium | reverse complement strand
TAATCTTAATATTTTAACAATTGATGATGATAAAAGTTTTAATAACTTAATAAAATTAAAGTTGGAAAACGAAGGGCATGTTGTTAATACTACTACTACACCAGAGGATTTTTTAAATAATTTAAAAGTTTCAACCCCAGATCTTTGCATTGTAGATATTAATCTTGATGATATGCCAGGTGGGGGATTCCCTTTGATTATGGCAATAAGAAAGAAAATTAATTTTGATATTCCCATTTTTGTTTTATCTAGAAGGTCAAATGGTCAAGATGTAGTACATGCTATGGAGATTGGTGCTACAGATTATCTGTTTAAGCCTTTAGATATGGCAATTTTAAATTCTAAGATTATGGATCATTTTTATCAAATGGGAATTATCTCAAATTCTTTGCCACTGTTAAGTGTCGCTGAAAGGTTATCAGACTGTGTTATTACTCAACATTTCGATATATATAGTATTGATGAATTTGCAATTACCCTAGTGTCAGATCGGTTCATTTCAAAAGGCACTATGGTTAAAATGTCAGGTGATATTTTAGAAGATATTATTAAAAGCGAAGATGAATTGATTTTAAGTGTTACAAAAGTTCATCTTGATGATCAGTCTGGTGAATTTTATATGACACTAGATTATGACGTTAGTGATAGTAAAATAACCGATCAGTTTAAGCTTTGGCTTAATGAAAAGACTAAATAGTTTTTATCTTAGATAGTGCGATAAATGGCATGTCATATCTGTACTTATTTATCCATTTTTCGCTAAGACAGGCATGTCCTCCTTTTCCCCAACCAATTCCCCAGCTATTTGCAGTTATAAGACAAAATCTTCCTTCTGTTTTGTGTAAAGTAGGAGGAAGCTCCATATAACCAACCAGTAAAAGTGCATGTCCGGCAGCATGAGAATCTAGCTTAGAAGTTTTGTTTTCCGGAGAGTGTAAAAAGACATGGCCATTGTTATGATAAAAACTTTTTGACAATCTAAATCCTCCAATAACGGGAGTGTTATTTTTTATGGCCGATATGATCTGTGCGTTGTCATTAATTTGTTCAAAATTTACAATTTTGGCGTAACCTCGATTACAGTTTTGATGAAGTGGGGTCTGAGTAACATTACTATGTTTTGTTGATTTATTATAAGGACAATCTTTTTCTAGGGGAATATCAGGTGTAGATCTGCTTTTACTTTTTTTATATTCCTTATAAACCCAAGATCCCTGCTTAGGACAAGGACGATCTTGGCATTTTGGCTTTGATGCCCAGAAAAAATACTGTTCAGAAAGTGATTTTGAATATCCTGATTGGGCCATTAAAATTTCAACTGCTCTAACTCCTGCGAAAGCTGCACAGGTGGGTCTTTTTCCTTGGTCTTTAACTTGTAGGTCAAATGCTTGAGGGATTATGTAGTAGTCTTTAAAAATGGGTAGTTTTACTTCTTTTGTTTTTTTAATAATTTTTTTCTTTAAATATTTTTTTTCAACTATTAGTGGCTGTTTTTTCTTTGTATAAACAATATTAGGAATGGGGATAGGGGGTAGGTTTTTTTTATACTCAGGAACTCTTTTTTTATATTGAAATGCATCTTTCTTCCAGCTATTAAGTATTTTAAGTTTTTCGTCTTCCCATTTTTTTATCTCTTTAAGTCGAGTATTTTGCCAATTATTAATTGTGGTCTGTTTTTGAGTTATCCAATCATCACTATTTTTTCCTGAATTCATCACTTTTTCATTGCGTTTATTTTTTTGTCTATTTTTTAATTCGAGTTGCTTTTGTTTTAATTTGTTTCTATTTTTTTCAAGCATCATTTGAATTTTGTCTTTTCCAGTTAGCTTTTTCGTATCGCCTTGAAGGCGTGATCGGTTTTTTATCAACTGTTGTTCTATTTTTTGTTGTCCCAAGGTTTTTTTTGGTGGTTGTGTTATTGGAGCAGGGGCTATGATAATTTTTTTTATCTGACCCTGGAGATTGTAGTCTTTTTCAATTGATTTTTGAATCTCTTCTAGTATAAGTAGTTTCTTTTTATCATCAAAACTTAGCTCGTTGGCACTAAGAGTTAAAATTGCAAGTAGATTTATTAGTAATATTGTTTTCAACAGTTTCTCCTGAAAATTTTTTGATATTTGATAATTTAATTTTTATCAAGTTTTGTAAATATAATAAATGTTCGTTTAGAGAAATAATATTGAACTAAAACAGTTTGCTATTGAAAATAAATATACATTGTTATTTAAACTTCTTTTTACTAAGATTGTGCTAATTAATTCTAAAGTTTTTCACAGGAGTTTCGATTTGAAAAAGGCTATTTTTATTTTTGGCATAATTATTGGATTTATTATTGCTGCACATTGGGATGCCCCTGTTTATTTTATACAGGATAATTCACCATTTTATGATAAGGACGTGAAGTCAGGTTTTAAAGAGGTAAAGCGAGGCTTGGAAAAAACAAGCAATTCAATTAAAAATAAACTAACGGAATAAGTACGATGAAATTTTTTTTTATGATAACAACCTTTTTGTTCGTTTTACCTATAGCTGTTAGTAACACTAAAGATAATGTTATTGCTAAAGTAATCTTTGTAAAAGGTAATGTTCAATCAGATTGTTCGGGAAGGATTGAACAGTTAAAAAAGGGGCAAACACTTAAGTCTGGTGATCAGATTAGTATCTCGCCTAGTCAAAAGGCAATTGCAGTTATTGCTTTTGGACCGGGATTTAAGTCAAAAATGAAATTATCACAAGGGTCTTGGCTTCAAATTGATGAAGAGATGATCAAAACAAAAGAAAATAAAGATGGAGTTTTAACCAAAGCGATGGTTAAGGCTGGAAGTATCCTAATTAATTATTCCAATAAATTTAAGGATAAAAATAAGTTAGAAGTCCACTCCAAAAGTTCTGCATTAGGAGTCAGGGGAACAGAATTTTTTACTTATGTAGATAATAAAGAGAGAATGAGCATGACTGTTGAAAGTGGTGTTGTAAATGTAAGTTCAAAAAATGCTTTAGATAATACAAAAAACAGTGTTGATGTTGAAAAAGGTAAGGGGACAATTGTAGCTCAAGATGGAACTACTCCTACGCCTAAAAAACAAGATTGGAGTGACAAGGTTAACTGGCAGCTTGATCCTGAAAAAGGAAAATTGGAACATTCGGGAGATCTTTTTTCAGAGATTGAAAAGCAGTATGAAAAATGGAATGAGGATATTGCCAAACAAAGAAAAGCTTTTAGTAAAGATTTAGAAGATCAAAGAAAAAAACTTTGGGGGAATTAAATAATTAGTTTAAATTAACAAAAAAGAGGAGTTTATTATGCAAAAATCAGTACTTTTTTTATTATCACTGCTTATGGTATTAAATTTTGGATGTTCATCTGTAGGTAAAGATGGAGATAAAAGAGAGTTTAAAAAAGATTATGTTGTCGTTGATGCTCAGTATGAAAGATATCCTGGATGGGTTAATGAGCCTCAAGCTTGGGCCGATAAAAAAGATAGTAAGGATTTTAAGAAATATAGATATTTTGTTTCTACATCTGAAATTACAAAAAATAAGAGATTATGTATGAAATCAGCTGAGGCGCAAACATCAGCTAAAATTGCTGGAGAGATAACTCAATTTATTAAAAATACTTACGGTCAATCAGTGCAAGGTGATGCTGATGATGAAGTTGAGCAATATCTTGAAGATACTCTTGCTCAAGAGATCCAAAGTTTTTTAGTTGGGGCAAGACAACATAGAACTTACTGGGAAAAGAGAAATTATAAAACAGAGCTAGGTGCAGAAGATGATAAATCTGGATATGTTTGTTCTGCTCTTTTAAAAATGGAAAGAAAGACAATTAAAAAGGCAATTTCAAGAGCAATGAAAAAGCTTTTTAGTAGCACTGCAAATCCAGAGTCTAAGGGAAAAGTTAAGAAAGCACTAAAAGATGTAGAAAGTAAATTTGATAGATCATGATTTGGAGTGAAAAGTGAAAAAAAATATTTTATTTATAATATTATTGTTTTCAAATATTGTTTTAGCAGATCAACCTAAGTGGGTTAATGAACCTGATAAGGTTTGTAAAAAACATCAAATATGTGCGGTAGGTACGGCCCTTGGACGAGCATTGGCAGAGGCAGACGCTCGATCTGGCATTGCCAAAGTATTTGAAACTAAAATCAAGTCAAAATTTTCTCAAACAATATCTTCTCATAATGATGATGTTTCTACTGAAATGAGAGAGCAAATCCAAGAGGAAGTTGATCAAAGTATCGAAGGTATAGAAATTGATGATTCCTACGAAGGAAAAATGGATTACTATGCTTTTGCAATACTAGATAAGAGAAAGGCAGCTAAAGGTTTTAGAACAAAAATTAAAAATCTTGATGAAAAGATGCAGGTGTTGATTTCAGATAAATCTGCGACTTCTGTCAGACAGGTTGCTAAAATGTTTAAAACTAGAGAAGCTTTAAATTATCGGTTACAATTTTTAGCCGGCAGTGGAATTCCTGCTAAGATTTCTTATGAAGAGGTGTTTAAAAAAAATAAAGCACTTACAAAAGGGGTTGTTTTATATGTGGATATTGATGAGCAAGAATCTAAAGAAATTGAGCCAGTTATAATTAGTTCTCTTACAAAAATGGGTTATAAGATTGTTCAAGGTGAGCAAGATAAAAGTGCCTATACTCATGCGATTAGGGGACGTTTTACTGCCGAAAAACAGTTTTTGAATGTTGCAGGTTTTGAAAAGTATAAATTTTTGCTTAACATAACATCATCTAATAAAGCAGGTAAACAAAGTGGAAGTCTTGAATATGTTCTTAGCAAGACTGGCCGAAGTTTTACACACGCTATTAGTTACGCAACACCACATGTAAGAAAGTATTTGAGTGAAAATTTAGATGGATTAAATATTGAATAATTAAAGGAGAATAAAATGAAAAAATTTACATTAATAATGATGTTGGTTCTTTCCTTTGCCCTCACTAGTTGTGGAGGCTTTAAAGCAAAAAGACTTTCAGCAGATGAATCAGATGAAGAGGCAATGCAGATTACTGATAAATGGTTGCAAAGAGACACTGAGCTTGCAGTAAAAGATATTTTAAAGCAAATTTCTCGACACAAAGGTTTTCAAAGATATCTTGGTAAGCAAGGTAAACAACCTAAGATTTTTATTAGTGAAGTACAAAATAGGACATCCGAGGCATATTTTCCCATTGAAGATATGAACGATGAACTGCTTAACGAATTTTCTCAAACAGGAGATTTTATTTTAATTGATGCTGCTGCTAGAGATGCTCTTTTAAAAGAAATTACTTATCAAAATGATGGTATGGTAGATCCAAATCAAGCAAAAATGATTGGGCAACAAGCTGGGGCTGATCTTTTGATTTTTGGAGCAGTTAGAATGAAGCCAAAATCAAGAGG
>DAOVTR010000083.1 GCA_030633015.1 Bdellovibrionales bacterium | reverse complement strand
TTCTTTTGAAGATGGCCTATTGGAGCACCCTCAATATACTAGACCTGCACAATTTGAAGGTCTGAAAGTACCTGATGTTTTACTGTCTGGAGATCATGAAAAAATAAAGAGATTTAACAGAGACGAAAAAATAAGAATTACTAAAATTTATCGTCCAGATTTATTGGATATAAATGATGAAAAATAATTTTGAAATATATTTAGGTCTTGTTCACCATCCAATAAAAAATAAGCGTGATCAAATTGTAACAACCTCTGTAACTAATCTTGATATTCATGATATTGCTAGGAGTTGTAAAACCTACGGAATTAAAAAATATTTTATAATTACTCCGCTTGAAGAACAACAAAAATTAGTTAATAGGATATTGGGTCACTGGAAAGAGGATAAATCCTTGGTTTATAACCCAGATCGTCAAAATGCACTTTCCATTGCTTGTTTAAAAAATACGATTCAAGAATGTATGGATGAGATTGAAGAAATTGAAAACAGGAGACCTATTCAAGTTGTCACAGGTGCAAATTTTGAAACTTATGATGGCACAGAAAATGACCTGATTAAGCTTAGAAACATTGACAAGGTGCCTATTTTACTGTTATTTGGTACAGGTTGGGGATTGCACGCCACTGCATTGGATCATGCGGATTATAGGTTAGTGCCACTAAAATCAAAAATTGATAGTGGTTATAATCATTTATCTGTCAGATCTGCTGTAGCTATCTATTTAGATAGACTACGGGGAGGCCTCTGAATCTAAATTTTTCAATCTTTTGAATGTCAATGTGACCTCTGGGAAGATTTCTCACTTAAGGAGTAGAGATGAATTTAGTAGATGTTGTAAAACAAGATCACTTAAGCGAAAAGGTCAAAACTTTTCCAAGATTTAGAACCGGAGACACTATTGCAGTTCACGCAAAGATTACTGAAGGAGCCAAAACTCGAATTCAAATCTTTCAAGGGGTATGTATTGCAATTAAGTCAAGAAGTGCTCTAGAAGGACATTTTAGAGTTAGAAAAGTTTCTAATGGCATGGGAGTTGAGAGGGTATTTCCTTTTCATTCACCAAATGTTGAAGATGTTAAAATTGTTCAAAAAGGTAAATCAAGAAGATCTAAATTATACTATCTTAGAGATAGATCAGGTAAGTCTGCTAGAATCGCTATTGATTACGATAAAAGAGATTAGATCAATAAAACATTTATTATAAGTGAGGGCATTTATTATGCCTAGTGATGAGTTTTGTCTTAAGGATGAATTAGATTGTTTTAGTGCCGACTATGTTGGTGGGTGTGATGAGGTCGGTCGTGGTCCTCTTGTAGGACCGGTAGTCGCTGCTTCCGTAAATGTTAAATATATTGATTTTAAAAACCTTGAAAGTCTATTAGTTGATCTTAAGACACTTAGAGTAACTGATTCCAAAAAACTTAATACAAAAAAAAGACTACAGATTTTAGAAGCTCTAGAAATTAATCTTGATAATATGGTTGGTGATCAGGTTTATAATATATCTTTCAAAAATTATAATTTGAATTTTTGTATTCAAGAAGTCTCAGCTGTTTATATTGATAAAATAAATATTTTAAATGCATCTTTATTGGCCATGAAAAATTCTTTTTTAAAGTTAAATTTTAATGATAGTTTTACTCAGCTTATGCTGATTGACGGTAATAAACTTCCTGGTAATTTACCAATCAATTTTAAGGCAGTACCTGTTATAAAAGGTGACAGCAAAGTGGAGTTGATTGGTCTTGCTTCAATTATTGCAAAAGAGTATCGAGATAATCTTATGGCCAAACTACATGTTCAGTATCCAGATTATCAGTTTAATAAAAATGCAGGATATCCAACAGAGCTTCACAGGCAAATCCTTAAAAAAATTGGTCCATGCCCATATCACAGAAAAACCTTTAAGGGAGTTAAGGAGTTTGTCTAACAGAGGTAATTATTTAGAGGCAATCTTTAGTCGTAAATTTCATAAACACCATACACCCATTTTAATATCATCAGTCATTTTAAGGCAATTCGGGGCCGGGCAGGTTGATATTGCAATTATGGAAAAAAAAGAGAATTATAATGAAATTACTCTTTTTGAAGTAAAAAGCAGCATTAATATTTCAAAGAAGCAAATATTAAGATTAAAAAGAAGCGCAAAAATTGTTTCTGAGTTACTTAATTGTGGAATAAATTTAAAATTGATTATTCCTGAAAAGACTTTTTGCCAAAATGATAAAGCTTTTTTATCCTATTATTTGTAATAACATGGAGTTTTATATAAAAACAAAATTAATATCATTATTTTTAATTATGCTCTTAATGGTTTCTTTTAGTAATCCTTTAAAAGCAGAGGTGGATCCTAAAACAAAAGCACTGCTGTCAATGGCCGCTTATGGAACTGTAGGTGGAGCACTTTTAGGTTTGGCTTCGCAACTTGCTTTTGATACTGGTGGTAGATCTGTACCACAAGGCGCGTCATTAGGGCTTTATGCAGGACTTCTTTTTGGTGGATATATCGTAGGTAGCTACGCCATTAAAAAAAGTAAATGGGGTGGCCAGAGAGAAATATACGATAATTTAAGTCCTTATGAAAGTGGTGGAGTTAAAGGCGGTGGATATTATCAGAGATGGGAGCCATATTTAGAAGATTCTAGGTATAAAAATAGTTTGAAAATTAAGGCCAATAGACCAGACAATGTTCCTGATTTATATTTAGAATTTATTCGATATCAGTTTTGAAAAGTATGTGATCTGTTACCATATTTTTGATTTAGGTCATCAGTATCATCTGAGTCAAAATCTATGTTAATAGCATCCATTACATCAAAATCAAATAATTTAAAAACTCTTATGAATTCACTTTTAACATTTGATAATTTAATTTTATTTTTATTTTTATTTAAACTTTTGATGGTTTCAACAAAAATTCCAATTCCAGATGATCCAACAAAATCGACTGCATTTAGATCTAGAGTAATATTTGAAAATGGGTTTTGTTCTGATAAACTTTCAAGTTCTTGTTTAAGTGGTGCACTATTTTCAAAGTCTAATCCACCAGACATATGTACAATAATATCACCTTTTGAATCAACATTGATTTGGGCCTTAATTGACATAGTTATCTCCTTAAAATCTTTTTGTTTTATTATTGATCAAAATAGACCAATATATTTTAATATTATATCATTTTTTAGAATATTTAATTAAAACGGAAAGTTTTTCTTATAAATAATTAACTAGTTAGGAGATATTTTGAGTAAAATTATTTTATTAACCTTACCCATAGGTAACATGGGAGATATTACAAAAAGAGTTTTAGACTATTTAGAGAACTCAAATATTTTTGTAGTGGAGGATACTAGATCATTTAAGTCCATTATGCAGTTGTTGGAGATTGATTTTAAGGGAAAAAAAATTATTTCTTATTTTGATAATTCAGATTCAAAAGTAGAAGATTATATTTTAAAGCTTTTATTAGATGGTAACGATATTTGTCTTTTATCTGAGGCAGGCAGTCCTATTATTTCCGATCCTGCATACCCCTTACTAAAAAAATGCGTAGAAAACAAAATTGAGATTGACTGTGCTCCAGGAGTCAGCTCTGTTGTAGCAGCACTGGAGTTAAGTGCTCTTCCTCCTAATCCATTTCATTTTTACGGATTTATACCAAGAGATAGGGAGTCAATTAAGTTGTTGGTAAATAGTTGGCAAAATATAAAAGGAACTCATATTTTCTTTGAATCACCCAATAGAATTAATAAATCATTGCCTATTGTTAGCCAAATATTTCAGGATTCAGATATTGTAATAGCACGAGAAATTACCAAAAAATTTCAATCAGTCTATAGATTTAAAGGTAGAGAATATGAAAGTATTTTAGAAGAAATACCTTTAAAGGGAGAAATTGTTGTTTTAGTAAATAATTCACAAGCAGGGAAGCGTAATCAAATTGATAATAAATTATTAAAGGATTTAATTAATGATTATTTAAATACAGATAGAAAATCAACGAAACAATTAAGTAAAATTATGTCTTTGGTAACAGGAGAGGCATCAAAAGATATTTATAAAAAATTGTTAAGTTCTAAATAAGGAAAAACTTATCAATCTGAATATATTTGCTCAAATATAAAACCTGTCGTACAATTTAATTTTAATGATAAATGGAGTTTTTATGCTCGTTAAAATTATAGGATGTCATGGTGGGACATCACCAGAGTTTAAAAATACATCATATTTAATTGATGGAGTATTATTGATTGATGCTGGATCAGTTGCATCTGGATTGCAGATTAGTGAACAACTTGCTGTTAAAAATATTTTAATATCACATGCTCATTTAGACCATATTGCTGACCTTGCTTTTTTAGCAGATAACTGTTTTGGACTAAAGGATTCTCCATTTTACACCTATTGTAATAAGCCAGTTAAAGATGCCATTTTAAAACATCTTATGAACGATGTTATATGGCCTGATTTTTCAAAGATACCATCAGAAAAAAACCCAACAATTGAGTTTAAAGATTTGATTCCTGAAAAAGAGATTAATTTAGATGGGTATAAAATTACCCCAGTTAGAGTTAATCATCCTGGAAAAGCAGTTGGTTTTATTGTTGAAAAGAATAATAAGTCTTTGGTTTTTACTCAGGATACTGGTCCTACCGATAGGATTTGGGAGCTTGCAAAAAAGAAAAAAAACTTAAAAGGTATTTTTACCGAGACGAGTTTTCCAAATCATCTTCAAGATGTAGCAAAAAGTAGTCAGCATTTTACTCCCAATGATATCAAAAAGGAGATAGAAAAAATGCCGAAGGATGTTCCTATTTTTGTAGGTCACCTCAAGCCTAATTATCAAGATCAATTATTTAATGAAATTCAAGCATTAAAAATTGATCGAGTGACGGTTATGAGCTCTGATGCAATTAGTTTTGTATTTTAATTTGATATTTACAGGTTGAAATTATTCTAAATGAAAATATTATTTTTTCTTTTTTATCTTTTTACTTCTTTTCATTTTAAAGCTTATGCTAGAGAGGAAATGTCGTTTGCATTTAGTACAAACAAAAGAATTCATATTTTGTCCGATAAAGCTTACAGGCGATCAACTGATGAGATGTTTGAAGCAGTAGGAAATGTAGTTATCACTCAAGACACTAAAGCGTTGTATGGTGAAAAAGCTTCTATGTCCACGATAACCGGAGATATTAATATTTTTGGTAACGTAAGATATATTACTCCTGGTGTTACGATGTATGGAACTTCTCTTTTTCATAATTTAAAAAATGATAAGCTCATTATTAAAAATGCAAGAATTCTTTCAGATAATTTTGTTGTTTTGGGACAGGAATTATCTAAGGTTGGAGAAAATGAGTTTTATGGAAAGGATGCAGAATATACGACATGCAGAGATTGTCCTGAGTCTTGGTCAATTTTGGGCAAGGAAGTTAATATTACAATCGGAGAATATGTTAAAATAAAACATGCTTATTTAAAAGTTAAGGGCGTTGTTGTACTTTATGTTCCATACATAATTTTTCCAATAAAAAAGAAGCGAGAAACAGGCCTTTTATTTCCTGATATATCTACAAGTTCAACTGATGGGGTTCGACTAGAAGTCCCTTGGTTTTGGGCAATGTCTAGGAGTAGTGATTTAACATTAACACCATCTATTCTAAGTAAGCGTGGTTATGGAAATATTTTACAATATCGAAAAATGATTGGGCATAGAAAATGGTTAGAGATTAATTCATTGCAAGTGATGGATAACATTTATCTTCCTAATAAATTTAGTATGACCGACTCGGGTAAATATACCTTTAGGCACTTTAGTCAATATGAGCATCGTTATGATTTAGGTAATGTATTTAGACATCATTTGTATATTAATGAAGTTTCGGATCTCGATACAATCCACGATCTATATTACTATGCTGAAAATAAAATCAGAGGAAGCGAAATAGGAATGGAATCATTTATTGATTTGAGATTTCCATTAATGAATATTGGAATTGAAAGTTACTATAATAAAAATCAATTAGTTGATGAAAGTGATAAGTTTGATACCAGCTACGTTCAAATATTACCTAAAATATTTTTTAATGTAATTCCTTTTAATATATTAGAGACAGATCTTTTATTTTTAAAAAATATTAAATTTGGCATAGATTCAGATGTTACTGTATTTAAGCAAAGTGAAGTTAAAGAAAACCTTTATATTAGAAATGCCCAAAGATTAAATTGGCAGCCTTATATAAATTGGTCATTGGGAAATATTGGGCCAGTTAAGGCCCATACTAAAATTAAATGGGATAATCAAAATTATAATTTTCCCAATGAGAGAGATAATAGGTTTAGTAAAACAGGGATTATCTATGAAAGCGAATTCTCAATAGAACTTGAAAAGATTTTTGGAGTATCATATATGGAGTTGGTTCCAACTTCTAAAATTATTCCAGATAAAAAAAATCAGGGTGCAAAAGTGGAAATTAAGAAGCAATATCCTGATTTAGTTGGAGATATTCCTTCATTAAATACTCAACAACAAGATTCCTATAGAAATATAGTATGGAATTCTTATAGACATTCTCAAGAATTTAAGTTGAAGCATTTTTACTTATCAGATCAAAAGATAACTGGTAACGACAAATTCAAAAATCAAATTAGGAAAAGTGAAGGACGTTTTGATTATCTTGATTCTATTCGTGAAAAAGAGTATGAAGTTGAAAATAGTTCTTTTAAACAGGATTTGCCACTTAATAATACTCTTGAATTTCAATGGAATAATTCATTAATTAAAAAACAGCCAATTAGCATTGATCCTAATATTGATAAACGCTTCATTAATCAAAACTTTTCTTATTCTAAAATATCTTATTTTAATATTTCTCAAGGTTATGATTTAAATTTACAGAGCGGAAGTTTTGTTGATCGTTTAACTCGTTTAAAAATAGTAACAAGTTTGAGTTTATTTGATTCGGCAATTGGACTAACAGAGTATTATTTTTATAAACAAAAGGCCCACTTGTTATCACTTAATATTAGCCGTAGTTT
>DAOVTR010000042.1 GCA_030633015.1 Bdellovibrionales bacterium | reverse complement strand
TACTAGCATGGATTGTCGGGCACGTCGCTTCGCTCCTTTTCCCGACCTACAACTACCCGTCATAATAAAAATGACGGAATATTAGCTGTTTTTTACTTTTACCGTTTGAAATGCTATTTTCAAATATGCAGGCCACCGGTAATGATTTTGTGGTGATAGATAATCGAAATGCTATCTTGGATGTTAAAAATACTGATTTATGGATCAAGTTGTGCAATAGAAAAATAGGCGTGGGAGCTGATGGGGTCTTGCTTTTAGAAAAATCAAAGACTCAAGACTTTAAAATGCGCTATATTAATTCTGATGGAACTAGTGCAAAAATGTGTGGAAATGGTGCACGAGCAATTTTTTACTTTGCGTCAAGTATTGGAATTCACGGAGATGGTTTTGAGACCGATGCAGGCGTTTATCAAGCACAGATCAGTGATACAAACTACATTTCACTGAAAATGCGAGCTTCAACAGATGAGGGCGCAATCAATCTCAATAAATTTAATAATTTTAAAAATGCATTTTATTTAAATACTGGAGTAGGTCATGCCGTTTTTGAGGTGGACTCTATTGATGACTTTGATGGGCTTAAAACAGGAAGAGAGATTCGAAATGATCAGATTTTTCCAGATGGGGTAAACGTTAATTTTTTTGAAGTGCAAAAAGAGGGAGAGATAGTTTTGCGAACCTATGAACAGGGAGTTGAGGATATTACTCTTTCCTGCGGTACCGGCTCAGTTGCTGCGGCAATTTGTTATAAAAAATGGTCAGGTTATCAAGGGGACGTGCTTGTTAATAATTTAGGAGGAGCATTGGATATTAAATTCAAAGGTAGCAATATTTATCTTTGTGGAAAAGTAGAAAAAATATTTACAGGATCAATGGATGCTTAATTTTTTTGAGTAGATAAAGGTTCCGGTGATAACACCGAGAGAATTTGCCATAATATCCAAAATTTCAAAGTATCTGTAACCAGAAAAAAATTGCAAAATTTCAATTGAAATCCCCATAACAATAAAGATAATAATTGTTATAAAATTGTTTTTTATAATACTTTGGTAGTAAAGTCCTAAAGTAGCATATGCAAAAAAATGGATAATTTTATCGAAATGTTGAAAAGGTATAGGGCCCGAATTACTTTGTCTTAATGAGAAATAAAAAATTGCGGTAATATAGATTAGACCAATTAAATTTTTAAAAATAAATTTAACTCTATTTTGCATGAGCCCTTCTTTTTTAGTATTTGAGTGTTAAACTATCTAACATGTTTTCATTTGCCAAATATTTGATAGTTTTTTGCTCCATTTTAATTAGCTTTAACTCATTTGCAGTTATTAGGTTTAAAGTAGATATTATCCATAAAAAAGGTCCAGATGAAGAGTTGATTTTAACTAGCGAACTCCATTCCATTGAAGATATCATAGGGCAAGAGACGGTAAAACTTCAATTAAAAGATGGAATCTCAATGACGTTTTCAGCAATGTTTTCAAATAAGATTTATTCTTATGGCCCTCCATCAAAAGTATTAGTTAAAGTCATAATATTTGATGAAGATGAGAATATATTGCAGAGGATCCCTGCAGATGAGTCCATACTTAGTCTGAATGAAAGTAGATCTTTTATTTATAATTTTAAAAGTGAACAAATCATAATAACTTTAAAACCGGAAGTGAGATGAGTGATAGGGTTGATCTGGCCTTAGTTCATAGAGGTTTGGCAAAAAGTCGATCTCAAGCAAAACTATTGGTTGAAGAGCGAGTAGTTTATTGTGATGGCCATTTAGTTACTAAAGCAAGTCAAATTGTAAATTTTGAAAACTTGGAAGTCAGAAAGGCCATTCAATATGTTGGTCGAGGGGCCCATAAAATTGAAGGGGCAGTTAGCAGTTTTAAAATAGATTTGAGTTCATTGGTTGTTGCAGACATTGGAGCTAGTACAGGTGGGTTTACTGATTATCTTCTAAGAAATGGAGTAAACAAGGTCTATGCAGTGGATGTTAGTTACGGCCAGCTAGACGCTGGTTTATGTAAAAATCAAAATGTTATAAATATGGAAGGAATAAATGCTAGAAAAGGTGTAGAGCTTCCAGAAAAAGTGGATCTAGTTGTTGTTGATGTCTCTTTTATCTCTTTAAAACTTGTGTTTAAAAATGTTTTTTCCATCTTAAATGATTCGGGGAAATTAGTGGCTTTAGTAAAACCTCAATTCGAGGTTGGGAAAGGCAATTTGGCAAAGAGTGGTATTGTTAAGGATCGATCAGAACACCTAAAAGTATTAACAGATCTTTTTTTGTGGTGTGAGTCTAACAATTTTAATGTGGTAGATATTATCAGGTCATCAATTAAAGGAAAAAATGGTAATGAGGAATATTTTTTCTACTTTAATAATTCCTTGGAGAAATTAGAAGATTGGCAAAATAAAATTAAAATTTTATGTGAGGTATAGTGTGTCTTTGTATAAATTTCAAAATTATAGTCCGCAAATAGGATCTGACTGTTTTATTGCACCTAACGCAATCATTATTGGAAATGTCATTATGGGTGATAATGTAGGAGTATGGTTCGGTACGGTTATAAGGGGAGATGTCGAAAAAGTTACAATTGGCGCAAATACAAATATTCAAGATTTAAGCATGCTTCATGTGGCCGAAGGTTATAGTTTAACTATTGGAAAAAATGTAACAATAGGCCATAAGGCAATAGTTCATGCTTGCACTGTTGGAGATAATACTCTTATTGGAATGGGGTCCACTATTTTAGATGGTGCAAAAATTGGTAAAAACAGTGTTGTCGCTGCGGGGGCAGTTGTTCCTCCAGGGAAAACTTATCCAGATAATTGTCTTATTATTGGATCACCTGCAAAAGTTAAGAGGAATCTGTCGCTGGAAGAAAAAGAACAATATGGAAATCATTTTAAGGGATATGTAGATTTGAAAAATATTTACTTAAATAAAGAAATATTTTCAGAGATTAAGCTATAAATTATTTTTACAAAACTCTTCTCCATCGTTAATACTTTGATTTAGCTTGAGCATTGATTTTTCAAAATCTTCTTTAGAAATAGATTCTTCAACAACAAACGGTTCTCCTAGACTGATATTTATTTTCGAAAAAGGATAGGGGATACGAAATTTGTCCCAGCTTTTTTTAAAGCGGTAACATCTTTTAGGCATGCATGAAAAAGGTAAAATAGCTGCTCCTGTGAGTTTGGCCATCTGAATTGTTCCGGGCTTGGTTTGTTTCGCCGGTCCAGTAGGGCCATCATTGGCCATTGCGGCACAAAACCCATTATTTAAAATTTTAACCATCTCAAGCATTCCTTCTTTACCACCACGGCGAGAGCTTCCACGGGCCGGAATATGCTTAAAGCGCTCTAAAACAGATGCCATAATTTCACCATCTTTAGAGGAACTTACTAAAGCGGCGTGGTTACCCTGCTTTAAAAAAAGAACTGAACTAATAAGGTCTTGATGCCAAGTTGCCATTATATAATTATTATTTCGACCTAGTTTTTTAGCCTTATCTAAGTTATGACTTCCGTAATGAACATATCTGTAGGTCATATCGAGTAGCCTTAAAAGGTAATAGATAAAACTTATTAGCATTTTTTGTTTCATAAGCTTACCTTAGCTTAAAGTTTATAGGTCGGTAATATTTTTTTTGAAAATGGAGTTTTTATGCAAAGAGACATTATAAAAATTAACGAAGAGTTGTGTGATGGCTGTGGAGACTGCGTTATTGGATGTCTTGAAGGTGCACTTAAAATCATCGATGGGAAAGCAAAGCTTGTTAAGGAGGATTTTTGTGATGGTTTTGGAGACTGCGTTGGAGTTTGTCACAGTGGAGCCTTAACTATTGAAAAAAGAGATGCAAATGCTTTTGATATGGAAGCTACTAAAAAATATTTACAAGTTGAACATGGAGAGCAGGCCGTAAAAAAAATGGAACAGTCTCAAAAAAAGCATAGTACACCTGAACCCAAAAAAGAATTTTCAGGATGCCCATTGGGATCAATGCTTCCTCCTAAAAAAGAGGTAGAGCAAAAACAAAAACCTATTGTCTCAACATCGAACCATATCGCTCAAGCTATTCCATCTGAGTTAGACCAATGGCCGGTGCAGCTACATTTGATCTCCCCTCAGGCCACTTATTTTAAAAATAAAGAGTTGGTTATATTAAGTACCTGTGGCCCTGTGGCATGTGCTGATATTCATTGGAGATATTTAAGAGGAAGGTCAGTTGTTATGGCATGTCCAAAGTTGGACAAAACTGGCCCATACGTTGAAAAACTATCTGAAATTTTTAAAGAAAAAACTATTCCTAAGGTAAGTGTCGTGGTTATGGAAGTACCTTGTTGTGGCGGTCTTTCGAGAATGGTTGCCCAAGCAAAAAAAATATCTGATAGAACTGATCTAGTTGTAGAGATTCATATGCTCTCTGTTAAGGGAGAGTTAATGTCTGTCAATAACTTGTAAAATTATAGTTATTTCATTGACTCACAATCCATTTAAATTGATCATTACTTCATAATCTTGTGGAGTTGTTATGAAAAAAATAATTTTTGTTATCATTTTAAACTGTCTTATTTTGAATGTTTTCTCAAAATCATCAAACCAAAACTATGGTAATTTATTAAAAGAAATGGCAGAGGTTAAAAAACTTGAGCAGAGAAAGAAACCTAAAAGTGCTTCTGAAAAATTAAAAGAGATATCAGCGAAGTCCTTAAAGCAAAAAGAGTTGGGTATATTTGTTTTATCGAGAGCAAAGACCATATTAAATGATGTTTCAAATAGTAAGTTTTCAAATGAAAAAAAAATAGGTTTACTTGAAAAGTCCATAAACTCATCTGACAAGAGAGTGGAGCCTGTTTTGCAGACAATTTTAGCAACTTGGTATACCCATTATTATAATAATTATAGATATCAATTTCAAAATAGAACAAAAACGGCAAAAGAAAACAGTGACATATCAACCTGGGACCTTAAAGCAATTTATTTGAAAATTAGCACTATTTATAATGATTTATTAATAAATAGAAAACTATTGTCTAAGATTAAAATTGGTGAATTTAGAGGACTAATTCAAAAAGGATCAATTGAGACAAGTTACCTGACAACAATGTATGAATTCGTTTTACATCAAGCACTAACGTTTTACAAAAAGGACGATTTTTTAGGAGTGATTAGCTCAGATGAGATGGCATTTAAAGCAAATTCTCCGCTGCTTGGTGATTATAAGTCTTATCTAAAATTTGAACCAACCAATATTAATAAAGCAGGTCGAAATTATAAATTATTTTCAACTTATAAGATGTTATTGGAATATTATATCTCCAGCAAGCAACCACAAGCAAGACTGTTAGTTGATTTAGATCGGTTGGGTTTTTTTCATAAAAAAGTAATTGGAGATAGCAAGGATCAGAGATATTTAAAACAGCTTAACAATATTGAAAAAAGATATTCAAAGAAATTAAATGCATTTAATAAGGCTGTTCTCATGAAGGCAAAACTTCTTTTTGATCAAGGAAAGCTTGTCGATGCCAAGAGAACCTGCAAAAAGTTAATAAAAAACAAAACAATTTGGAGTGATAATTGTAAAAGTTTAACGGATAAAATAACAAAAAAAGCTTTAAGTCTTAACCTTGACTACGCGGTAGGAGAATTTAATACTGAACTAGAGGTTAAGTATAAAAATATTTCTAAAATATATTTTAGAATATATAAAGGCCTTTGGAAGAAACACCTAACGCAGAAATGGGGAGGAGTAAAAAAAAGATTTACTACAGGTGAAGTGGAAGCAATTTTAAAAGAGCAACCCATAAAACAATGGTCAAGTTCATTACCAACAACAAATGATTATAAGCAAAAAGTAAAATCAATAAATCTTCCTAAGCTTAAAACAGGATTTTATTATATTTTTGTATCAACAGATAAAGCTTTTAAAAAAAATAAAAACAGAAACTCAATAAACTATAGTACGTTTTGGAAGACAAATATTACTTTGCTTTTAAAAAGCTTTA
This sequence comes from Bdellovibrionales bacterium, assembly GCA_030633015.1. The sequence continues at coordinate 3,323 of DAOVTR010000042.1, read as the reverse complement.
AAGACCATATTGAAGGGGTTGCAGTAGATTCATCTACCGGACAAAGGCTTAAAGGGGCAAAGGTTGTTGTATATAAAAGAGAAAAAAGTGGAAGTTATAAAGAAGAAAAAACGATTAAGACAGATGAAGACGGAGTGTTTCAATATGAAAATCCATTATTGAGCAAATTAATAAACAGTAGAACTCGTTATCTGTTTTATATTATCCATGAAAAAAATGGAGAGATTCTTCATGGTAACGATTTGATGTTTTATAGGCCATATTCATCGCGTCCAATAGACAAGATTCAGCTGTTTACTGATAAGGCAATATATCGCCCCAATCAGAAAATTAAATTTAAAGGTATTTGCATATTTGCAGATCAAAAAAATGATATTTATAAGACTACAAAATGTCGTAATGTTACTCTTAGTCTTTTTGACATAAACCATAAGTTGGTAAAAAAGGTCGAAAATCTTAAAAGCAATAAGTGGGGAAGTTTTAATGGCGCTTTTCAACTGCCCAAAAAACTACTTGGAGGTATCTATAGTATAAGATCTCAAAAACCTTATCTGAACCATAGTGTTCGAGTAGAAGAGTATAAAAAACCCAAGTTTGAGATAACTATTTTTGATTCTAAGTTTCAATATCAACTAGGAAAAAACATTAAAATCAGGGGGCGGGCAACAAACTTTTCTGGACTTAATCTTGCTGGAGCTAAGGTGCGATATGAAGTAGTTAGGGAAATTCATCATCCATGGTGGTTTTTCATGCCTCCTAAAATAAGTAAAAGAGTTGTTGATTTTGGAAACAGTATTACAAAAGAAAATGGTGAGTTTAATATTGATTTTATTGCTTCAAAAGAGTTAACAAGTGATCATAAGAGTGCTTACTACTCTTATAAAGTAGCTGTCACGGTTATAGATAAAACAGGAGAGAGTCAAAAAACCTCAAAAACAGTTAAAGTCGGTCACAGTGCATTTTCATATCTGGTTGAAGTTCCGGAATGGATTGAGTCCAATAAGCCTTTTTCATTAATGGTTAAAAGTATTAACTTAGATAAAGCGCCCGTTAATTCCAGAGGTAAGCTTGAGTTGTTTTTAAATGGCAAGTCTGTTCATGTTGAAAAATTTTTAACAGTAAATGGCGAATATAATTTAAAACATACTCTGCCTAAAGGTATGTATAAGATTATTGTTTCAAGTAAAGATAAATTTGAAAACATTGTCACATTTGAAAAAGAATTTGTAGTTATTGGTAAAAACAAGGGGGCTGCTTCAACAGTTACGCATGATTCATACTTTGCAGTAAAAAATGATAAATTAAAAATGGGAGATGATTTTGAGTTTTATTGGAGTTGTAAAAACAGATCAGGAGAAGCATTTGTAAGGCTTGTGCGAGATGGTAACGTACTTGAATCATTTTGGATTAAGAAAGATAGTTTTTATAAAAGAAAAGTAACCAAGGACCTTGTTGGTGGATTTTCAGTGTTGTTAACATCTGTTTACAAAAACAGAGTTTTTAATCACAAAAGATTAATAGATGTATTGAGGTTAGATAAAAAAATTGTGGTGAAGTTAGAAACTTTTAGATCCAAGCTGACTCCTAATGTCAGTGAAACTTGGAAAATAAAAACAAATATTGATAGTGAAGTTCTAATTACAATATTTGATGCTTCGATGGAAAATGTTGTAAAGCATAATTACTACCTCTTTTCTTTGTTTTGGAAGGAGAGTTTGGAAAGGCCCTATTTAAAAGATGATGTAAAGAAACATTTTATTAGTTGGTATTCAAAGTTTTATTATCCAAGATCATTCAGATCTATTAGATATCCCGACTTTATCTCAGATCTTAAATACTCGTTTAATGGAGTCTTTCCCAATGTTTACGGTGGTGGAGTTTCTTCCATGAGAGGTGAAATGGTTTTTTCCAAAGGAGTCGCGACTGATTCTGTTTTGACCTCTGCTCAAAATATGAATAAGGGACTGAATCTTTTAAAAGAAAAGGATAAAGCTGTAGAAACTCAAATGCGAAAGGTCAATTTTAGAAAAGCTCAGAGTGAAGATTCAATATTTATTCCTAGTTTTTATCTTAAGAAAAATAAGTTCTCAAAATTCGAGTTTAAGGTGCCAAACGCACTTACCAAATGGAAGGTATTAGTTTTTGCACATGGAAAGAAATTACAATCAGGAGTTTTACAAAAAGAGTTTATAACTCAAAAAGAGATAATGTTAACGTCTAATCCCCCTCGCTTTTTTAGATCGGGAGATAAAATCGATTTTTCTATTAAAGCTAATAATCAAACTGATAAGAAGATGAAATGCGTAGCAACGTTGATTATTAAAGATTTGGCAACAGACAAGGAACTTAGCTCAAAATTTATTAAAGATAAATTAAGCAAAACATTTTATTTGAGTGCTAACGGCGAGGAAAGTATTTCATGGCAGTTAAATATTCCAGAAGTTATTGGTCCTGTTAAATATCAAGTTTCGTTGCAGACACCTAATCACAGTGATGGCGAAGAGGGGAAGATGGTAGTTCTTCCGAGTAAGATTTTAGTGAAAGAATCTCTCCCCCTTTGGATTACCCAAAAGGGAAAAAAACAGTTTAGTTTTAAAAACTTAAAACTATCAAAACAATCAAAAACAATTAAACATCTTTTACTTTCTGTACAAATGAGTTCAAATTCTATTTGGTATGCAATCGGAGCAATTCCATCTATTAATATTCAAAAATCTTTTTCGACTGATCAGTTGTTTTCAAAGCTATTTGTAAGTTCCATAGGTAAAAAAATCATTACCGAGAATCCGAAAATTAAAAAGGTAATCAACAAATTAAAAGAAAAAAATAAACTAAAATCAAATTTAGAACGAAATGCTTCATTGAAAGATATTTCTCTTGAAATGACTCCGTGGCTGAAGCAAGCAAAAGATGAAACTGAGGCAATGAATAAAATTGTGAGGTTTTTTGACAACCAAAATATTAGCAATGATATTAATAATTTTTATAATAAATTAAAAAGTAGAATGCTACCTGATGGAGGCTGGAGTTGGCTCCCAGGAGGTAAGTTTAATTTTTATATTACTCTTAATATTGTCACTGGTTTTGGAAAGTTAAAAAAACTTGGCATTGATATAAAACAGGATCTAGCAGTTAAGTCTATCAGTAAGCTTGATCAATGGATAAAAAACAGATATCTAAAAATAGTAAAAAACGGACGTTTAGATAAAAATAACCTCACCGAGTCTATAGGGTTATATCTGTATGCTAGGTCCTTTTATAGCGATAAAGTTAAATTATCTGCAGATAGCTTAAAGGCATTTAACTATTATCGAGATCAGAGT
>DAOVTR010000386.1 GCA_030633015.1 Bdellovibrionales bacterium | reverse complement strand
TTCAAATAGCTGGTACTATCTAGAGCATGAGACCAAGCACAATATATATGAATAATCCCCTCTTGATCAATTTTTGCTTTATAAGATAATTTTTTAAATTCTCCATATAAAATATCGTCAGAATTCTCCTCTTCTCTTTTATACTGTGTACTATCAATAAACTGACTTCTTAAAACTCTTGAATCTTCAATGCTTGGTCGATAATTAATATCGATACGAAAAATCCTATTATCTTCTAAATAAAACAATGATTCTGATATAAAATTATTATTCATTCCATATTTTTTAATAACTCCTATATCTTTATCTTCTATATAATAAAAACTCTCTGGCCGATCTGTCATCAATTTAAGTCTAAGATTTAATAAAAAAAGATTATAAACAAGATCCTTTAATTTATATTTAAATGCTCCCATAGCATAAATAGTTCCATTTTCCCTGTTCCATATATTTAAATTTTTTGTAAAAAGATCTCGCCAAATTTCACTTCCAGTAAATGATTTTAAATGTTTTTTAAAAAGAGGGAACCAAAATAATTTGTGTTCATAAATAATTGGATCAAAATCAATAGAATCTTGAACCAAAAAGTTAAAAACTTCATTTTTATTATATTCAAGAAAAGAAGCTCCAACTAATGGCATTTTATTTTTTCCACGATAATAAACTTTAGAAGTAACAATTACTTTTGGATTTTGTTCTGGAAAAGAAATATTAAAATTCTTAAAGTGAAGTTGCTTCCAGAATCTATCATTAAATGAAACATCAAATTCAACTTCAGTATCAATTTGTATTTTTGAACTTTTTACAAACGCCCTTGCAGGTTTCATGTCTATCCAAGAATTATCTGCTCCTGTATCTACAATCCATGTATATAATAAAGCAGGCAATACCTGACTCAAAAGCACCGGTAACACCACAAGGAAAATAAAAAAATAACTGGCAAGTTTTAATCTCAATATAATATCTCTTTGTCCCAAATTACCTAACTAAAAATATACATCAATTTACTAAACATTGTGAACTAAATAACCGATTTCTAATTGAAAACTGGCAACAAGGGCATGTTATGAAAATTTTTTTAATGGTTTCAATATTCTTTCTTTCTTTATCATCCTGCCTTCCCCTTAGAGATAGAAGTAACGCATTCGACGCCAAAGGAATAGTTCTTATTTCTGAAGATTCTGCACAAAGAGAAATTATTGAAACAGAAGCTACTGAAAATTCCAATAATTTTCCAACAGACATTAATTCTGACTGCTCATTTTCTTCAGATGGAGTTACTAACTATAAAAAATTTGATTCACACATCGGTTATTACAATATTTGCCAATCAATTAATGACTCCAAGCTGTTATATCTGCAAGTCCAAACTCCAACTACTGATATAAAACTTTGTTTAATTCCAACATATCAATCATCCCAACTAAACAGTGGTTCAGTATATATTGGCGAACCAAGATGTGTTTTAACAACCTCTGCAACTGCAGTTTATCCAATAAATATGTTAATAAATAGAACTAATTTTCAAACGTACCCAATGAATTCCCTAATGATTATGAAAGATGAAAAGCATGAGTATGGCCCACCTTTTGGAATACCATATCAAAATATATTAAGCCCCGACGCATATCTATATTGCTCATGGCAACTATCTGTTAATGGTGATGGTTCATTCTGTGAAGCCTTTAAAACAGTAGGAGCATACATATATCATATATTTTAATTAAATTTAATTTTTTAAATTACCCGAAAGTTGATTTCCCTGCTTACAACTTTTGTATAAATCTTGATCTTCAGTTGGAAAAGAGAGTACAGGATAAAGTTTTCTAATATCATGCCCATCTTGTATCTGATCATATTGAAGGCATTGAATAATATAATAAAAAGATTTACTATTTTTTTCGTGCGCTCTAATATAAGTAAAAATATTATCTCCATCCTCATCAACAAAATGAAAAATCTCATCAGGATTTTTTAAAGTTTCCTGATAAAATTCTTCATACATTAAATAATCTTCAATATTAATATCATTTTCTTTTTTTAAATTTATTAAATCAGCTAATATTTTTGATTTTTTATTTTCTAAACTTTCCAAAAGATTGTTATCAATTTGCAACACTTCGGCTGGATTGTTTTTTGATGATTCAATAAATTTTGAAATATCATCAATATTTTCTCCGATTTTAAGTTTCTCAAGTAACTCAACACTTCCAGTTGAAGTTGACAGTAAAATAAATGATGGCCTAAATTCAAATACAAAAGCATAAACAACTAAAAAATAATCAATATCATCTTCATTCATATATTTTAAAAAAACATAAATATCTTCATTTACTTCATTATCTATTTTAAATATTTCATCAGGATCTAACAATAAGCTTTGTAAATGCTTAGGTTCTAATATCTTTTCTTTTAGAATTTCATCTTCTAAACTATAATCCTCTCTCAGCTTCTCAAGGATATTTTCATAATGCTCAATTAAATGATTATAAAATTTTTCTATACATATTTCACTACAAAAACCTTTGCTGTTTGAATC
>DAOVTR010000069.1 GCA_030633015.1 Bdellovibrionales bacterium | reverse complement strand
TAAAGAAGCGGAGTCAAAATTCAAAGAAGCTTCTGAAGCAGCCGATGTACTTATAAACGAACAAAAACGTTCAAAGTATGATCAATTTGGCCATGCAGGTGTTGATGGACAAGCAGGAGGATTTGGTTCTGGAGGATTTTCTGCTGATGGTTTTGGAGATCTCGGAGATATTTTTGGTGATATCTTTGGAGACATCCTAGGAGGAGGCAGAGGTCGCCGAGGCGGATCACAATCAAGAGCACAAGCAGGATCTGACCTACAAATAGGAGTTAAACTAACTTTTGAAGAGGCAGCTTTTGGAATAAAGAAAAAAGTTACAATTAACAGAAAAATTATGTGTTCAAGTTGCAACGGAACAGGAGGGGAAAAAGGCTCCAGCCCTACCACTTGCACCCAATGTAATGGATACGGTGAAGTTAGGCGTCAACAAGGTTTTTTCACTATGTCAACGCCTTGCCCAAGATGCCAGGGTTCTGGTCAAATGATCTCTAATCCTTGTAGCAAATGTCGAGGAGATGGAAGAACAAGAAAAAATGTAGAAATTGAAGTTACAATTCCTGCTGGTATTGATTCCGGCCAAAGATTGAAGCTCTCTCGGGAGGGCGATTCAGGGCTTCTGGGTGGGCCATCTGGAAATTTATATGTTCAAATTGAGGTAGATCATCATAGTTTTTTTAATAGAAATAACTATGACGTTTACTGTTCAGTTCCCATCAGTTTCTCACAAGCAGCACTTGGAGCAAATATTGAAGTACCAACCCTAAAAGGAAAGGTTGAAATGAAAATACCTGCAGGGACTCAGTCAGGTAAAAAAATGAGGCTTAAAAATAAAGGAATAGCTCAACTTGGAGGATATGGTATAGGTGATCAAATCATTGATATTCACGTCGAGACTCCGTCAAAGCTCTCAACACAACAAAAAGATATGTTTACGCAACTTGCTACATTTGATGACGGAATATGCAACCCTATGGGAAGAAGTTTTATAGAAAAAGTAAAAGATTTATTTCAGTAGTCACAATTATTAAGCTAATATTTAGTCGTTTATAAATAGTTCTACCTTTATAGGAATTGCTTATGAGATTTATCTTTTTAAATTTTTTACTAATTTTTTTACTATCCGGATGTGCAGGGATCAAATTTCTCAGCGAAGAATCGACAAAAGATTTATACAGCGAAGAATTTTTAAAGCAGATCAGATCAATTAAAAAGTCATATAGAATATCAAATCCACAACTGGCCCTTAATCGACTTAAGCGCATGGATGAAAATAAATTACAACCTGCAGAAAAAGCTCTTCGAAGAAATCATATGGGAGTTATTTATTTTTCACAGCAGAAATATGAACAAGCCATTTTTAATTTTGAACTTGCACTTGGAAATTCAAAACAAGATAAAAAATTAACAGCACAAATTTATCTAAACACTGCTGGAAGCTATTTTAAACTTAGTCAGATAAAAAAATCATTCACCATAATTGAAGAAATAGAACAAAAAAGATTAGATAAAAAAGAACAGACAAAATATTATCTGCTTAGATATAATTTATCAAAGGAGATTGGAAAAGATCGTGATTCACTAATCTCTTTAATTTACTTCTTAAGCAATAACACCACAATCATTGAACTTAAAAACAATCCATATTTTCAACATCTAGTTGCAGCCTTTTTTAAATTAACCAACACTGAGAAAGTTCGTCTTTTAGAAGAATTCGAAGATGCAAATTTCTTATGCACAACATACTTAGGCTATCTCGAAGTTGAAAAACTATACTATACTGGAAAAAAAGACAGCGCAAAAGACCTATTAGAATGGGTTAATGAGAGATCTAAAAAGCATACAGATATAACAGAACTTGTAGATAACTTCTTTTTTAAAATTATAAACTATGCAAAAATTAATTCAAAGGCCATTGGAATTGTTACACCTCTAACTGGAGCGAAGTCAAAATTTGGAAAAAGAGCTCTTCTAGGAATAAATATTGCCCTTGAAAAAATTCAATCGACTCTAAAAGATGATGAAAAATATAAACTTTTTATTAAAGACTCAAAAGGCAGTGGTGCTGTTGGAGCATTTAGCGTCAAAGAATTAATTGATAAACATCACGTTGGTGCAATTATTGGAGGATTATTTTCAACAGAAGCAAACAAGGAATATATTGAAGCAAAAAAACATGGAGTTCTATTTATTTCTCTATCTCAAATATATCTTCCAAAGGAACAAAAAGATCATCTTTTAATTGAAATACCTGGGAGTATTGAATCCCAAGTCAATAAACTTTTTTCTGACGAAATTATAAAAAACTTTGGAAACAGAGCCGCCATAATATACCCCAAAAGTGTAAGAGGAGATGCTTACATTCATGAGTTTTGGAGAAAAGCAAAGCAAAATGAAGTAGAAGTAACTGGTGTTTTGTCCTATGAAAAAAATAAAACAGACTATAGAGACCCAGTAAAAAACCTTTTAGGGCTTAAATTTAAAAGAGAAAGACAAGAAGAGCTCGACCTTTTAAGTGAAATCCACTCACTAGAAAAAAACACCTCCACAAGAAGAATTCAAACTCTAAAACCTCTTGTGGAATTTGACTGGGTTTTTATTCCAGCTTTTCCTAAAGAGGCACTGCAAATACTTCCATCATTTACTTATTATGATGCTTTTAAAATAAATTTCGTTGGAGGGCCGAGCTGGAGATCCAAAACACTATCAAAAGAAAACTATAAACTTGGAAAACTACACTTTATTGGAGATTTTCTTGAAGAAAATGAAAATTCTTTTTCTACTGAATTCATTAGAAAATTTAACAGAAGACCTCGTACAATTGAAATGAGAGGATTTGATGCATTAAAAATTATTACAAATATTAATACGGATAACAATTTCACCTCTAGAGATGAGCTTGATATATTTATGAGAAAACAAAAAATAATTACAGGAATTACTGGTCAATGGGAACTTAATGAGGGGATCTGGCTTAAAGAGATGAATACTCTCTCTATGCGCCGCGGTAAAATAACTAAACTTACTTACAATCCTGAAGAAAATAGCGAAAAGTCTGAACTTAGTAATACAAAAAAATGAAAATTATCTATTTCTTAGCATTTGTAGCTAAAAGAACCTTTTTTTTCAGTCTAGTCTTATAATTTTGCTGAGATTTTTTTCTCTTCATTTTTAAAGTACTTCTTTTTCTTCCCATTCCCATAATTAACCCTCTTTCAAAGCTTGATTAGTAACTAAAATTGAATTGTGATCTTATTTAAAGATCTCAGCAATGACAAGGTCTAATTAACTCCAGTGCTTAATTAAAATTTATAGTAATTTTTTACATTAAGTTGTTGTCAACAAAATGTCCTAAATGGTAAATTTTACTTGGGTATTTTTTTATAATAATCATTTAAATACGACATAAAAATTATGGTAAAAATAGTTTCTAATAAATCAGTAGGAATCAATCAAGATAGTTTAACTCCCAAGAAGTTACTGCTTAAATCAAGAAGAATTCACGGCAATGAAGCAAAAAAGAAAATAGCTAAGGATATGCTCGAAAGATACACAGGGCATCCGTTACATCTATTTCAAAAGCAAGTTATTATAACTAATTTTCATTATTACATTGAACGCTTTAACCATCTACTCGGAGATGCCCACCATACTACGGGAAGTGCTTTTCAAGCATCTTCATCAAAAAAAGCTGAAGTTACGATTATTGAGTTTGGTATTGGTTCTGCAATGGCTGCACTAATAGGTGAACTACTTGCTGTTGTATCACCAAAAGCTGTCTTATTTCTAGGATTATGCGGTGGAGTCCACCCATCACTCAATGTTGGTGATTTTATTTTGCCAATTGCTTCAATCAGAGGAGAAGGTGTATCAAGACATTTTTTACCAGCACAAGTTCCTGCCCTACCAACTTTTAAAATTCAAAAATTTATCAGCCAAATTTTGGTTGAGCATAATTTAGAATATAGAACTGGAACGATTCACTCTACTGACTTTCGTTTTTGGGAATTTGATGATGTTTTTAAAAATAATTTATTAGAAGAGAGAGTTTTGGCTGTTGAAATGGAAACCGCAGCACTTTTTACTACTTGCTTTGTTAGTAAGGTTAATATTGGAGCTCTTCTACTAGTCTCTGACCACCCCTTTAAGGCCGGTATTAAAACAAATAAATCTGCAAAACAAGTTTTTAAAAAATATACAGATATACACATAGAACTAGGGATTGAGGCCATGGCCGACATTGCAGATCGTGGCGAAAAAATAAGACACTATAATTGGTAATAATTGATATAAAGGAATTTTGAAATGTTTAATAAATTTATGGATTGGTTTTCTAACGATTTGGCTATTGACTTAGGTACTGCAAACACACTGGTTTATGCAAAGGATAGAGGAATAATTGTAAATGAACCTTCCGTTGTCGCTGTCCACCTAGGAGTGAATGGAGTTAGTAAAGTCCTAGCAGTAGGACAAGAAGCAAAAAAAATGTTAGGTCGAACACCTGGATCAATTAAGGCAATCAGACCTATGAAAGAAGGGGTTATTGCTGATTTTGAAGTAACTCAGGCAATGCTTAGATACTTCATTCAAAAATCTATTTCAGGATCAAAACTAATAAAGCCACGAATAATTATATGTATACCTTTTGGCATAACTCAGGTTGAAAAGCGTGCTGTAAAAGAATCAGCAGAACAAGCCGGCGCCAGAGAGGTTTACTTAATTGAAGAACCAATGGCCGCTGCAATTGGCTCTGATCTTCCTATTACCGATCCATCAGGAAATATGATTGTTGATATCGGCGGAGGAACAACTGAAGTTGCTGTCATTTCACTAGGAGGAATTGTATATTCTAAATCTGTAAGAGTTGCAGGTGATAAATTTGATGATGCAATAACATCATATATTAAGAAAAAATATTCACTACTAATTGGCGAAAGAACCGCTGAAGCAATCAAAATTAATATAGGAAATGCGTACCCTTTTGATGATGAAATTAAAACGTATGAAGTAAAAGGACGAGACTTAATTGCTGGTGCTCCTAAAATAATAGAAGTAACTTCTGATGAAATCCGCGACGCTCTGTCTGACCCCATTGGCGAAGTAGTTGAAGCTATAAAAATTTCACTTGAAAAAACACCTCCTGAACTAGCTGCTGATATTGTTGACAATGGTATTATACTTGCTGGAGGAGGCTCACTGCTTGCAAACCTTGATGTACTAATTAAAGAAAAAACAGGATTACCTGTATCTCTAGCAGAAGACCCTCTAACAGCGGTTGTGAGAGGATGCGGAAAAGTCTTAGAGTCAATTTCGCTGTTAAGACAAGTTACTACTCTATCGTAATGATATTTTGAGAGACACCATGCCAAATGGGAATAACCATTTCATTTTAATAGAAGAAAGTGAAATTCAAAGCGTTTTACATCGTGTTGTAAAAAACAAAGGTCAAGCAACTATTTGGTGTGAGAAACTACGACCTTATGAAATAAAAATAAATGAAATAAATATAATAAAAGATAAATTTGTTTTAAATATTTCAAGCGTTAATTTAAATCCTAATGATGAAAACAAAACTTCTTTTAAGTTCTTTATTAAAATTTCAAATCTTCATTTTTTTTCAAAATGTGAAATTAATTTGAGCCAAACAATTCCAACATTAACCCTAGATAACAATGTTTATAAATATGAAAAAAGAAAAAATGAAAGATTGCTAACTTTTCCACACAGAAGCATCTATATTAACTATATTTTTCCAGAAATAAAAAAAGAAAGCTCTGAAAATGTATTCAATTTAATGGAAAAAAATTCAAAAAAAAATATAAAAACATTCAAGCAAATTAAAAAGGATGAAGAACAACTTCTTGGTGAAGTCAAATCATTTCGATGTCTTGATCTCTCTTTTGATGGCGTTTCCTTCATCGTTAATTCTATTGAAAAGGATGCTGTCAAAAATCTTTACAAAACAGGAGCACCATCTGTTTCCATAGGCATTGACAGCCAAACAATAGAAGTAAAAAAAACAGAATTAAGATATAGTGTTAATTATATTGATCCTAGAACCAATATTTCTTCAATGTACAAGATGGCCATTTTTTTCCCTGAATCTAATGAAAAATTAAAAAGTATTATAAAGAATTATCTTGAACCTCCAAACGAAAAAATTATTCTTGAAAATGAGTTTGATTTTTTTTTAAATAATAAAGAATGAGTTCCTTTTATGTTTAAACTTATAATTCTTTTCATTTTCTTCATCACATCTTGTTCAACTACAAATCCTCAGTATCTTTCTATATTGAAAAAGGCTAATTCAAAAACCCACTATATTCTAAAAGATAAGTCTGGAACTTTTAATATTACAAGAGAGATAGGATATAGAAAAAAAACAAATGAATTAATTTTAAAAAGAAAATTAACCTCTTCTGAAAAAGGAGACAAATTTATATTAGAAAAAAACATTGCAATATCAACTCCAGGCATTTTAAACAAAAAAACAACAATTCTTAGACCTAAAATATCTCAATATTCTGTTTGGTTTGAAAAACAAAAATATTTTACTGAAATAAAAATTGACGTTCTTAATAAAAGCTTAAATGTTAAAATGGTTAGTCCTGAAAAACAGTGGAGCGGTGAAAAACTAGTTAAATTTCCAAAAGGAACAGGTGTCTATTGTTTTTTTAGTCAATTAGTTGAATGTATTCAAAGTACGAACTTTATAAACCTTGCTATTCAAAGAGAAAATGGATCCATGAGCTTACATATTATCTGGGATGGATATCCTTATTTCCAAGAACAGTATTTAAATGTACCAAATGAACTCTTTACTCCTGCTAAATTTACGTATGATGGCCTAAATAAAAGTTCTGAAAAAAGATTCTCTCTTAATATAGGAAACCAAATAATTTTTTACCTTTTCAATAACAAACGAGAATTTGTTAAAATGTATTGGGTTGCGCAGGAATTTAGTATGGAGAAAAAGGATTTGAAAAATTAAATTTTTAAGAAAATTTCTTTATTTTTTACTTACAATTTCTCTTGCAGTTACGGCATTGTTTTTTATTATCCGACTTGCTCCTGGTGATCCTGTAAGCAGAATATTAGGTGCTGACGCTAAATATGAAGACATTGAAAGATATCGTCAACAGCTAGGACTTCACCTCCCTGTATATAAACAATATTTTTCATTTCTAAAGGGTTTATTTGTTGGTGATATGGGACAATCTCTTTTTAAAAAAAAAGATATTACGACCCTTCTTCTCATTCACATGAAGCCAACTATTTTTCTTGCCTTAACATCAATCTTTTTTTCAACGATTATCGGAACATCTCTAGGAATAATTGCTGCGGTTAAAAAATCTCAATCCTTTGACACAATTGCTAGAATAATATCTCTTGTAGCTCTTTCATTTCCTATTTTTTCTCTTGCTCCACTCTTAGTACTTGTTTTTGCCATAAAATTTAATTTGCTTCCAGTATCTGAGTGGGGTGATATTCAACATACTATTTTACCAATAGTTACCCTTGTTATCCCTTTAAGTGCTATATTAATGAGAATGTCTCGAAATAAATTTTTAGAGGAAAAAAATGCACCTTGGGTACAAGTTCTTGAAGCAAAAGGGTTAAGTACATTTCAAATAGTACTAAGAATTACAAAAG
>DAOVTR010000236.1 GCA_030633015.1 Bdellovibrionales bacterium | reverse complement strand
GAAATTCAATCTGAATCACTTGATTTGATGCAGTCAAGTGATGATGCTTTTAAGATGGATGATTCATTGATAGATTCTTTTAAGTCAGTTGTAGGTGTATTAAAAGGATTAAGAGAGCAGCTTCGCACAATGGATTTACTTATAAATAATGACGGTAAACCTAATTTGGAAATTATCAAAGAACATCAAGCTGATTTTGATGATGATGTATCAATTTTTAATTAATTTTTTTCAAAAAGATTATTGATAAGATGTTGCACTTCAGCTTCAAGCTCCTGAAGCGAATTAATGTTTTGTATAACGTAATTTGAAAGATCGGCTTTAGTTTTAAGATCTATTTGGGACGTTATAATTTTTTGTGCTGTCTTTGGGGTTGTATTATCTCTTTTTAATATTCGAGCGAGCTGAATTTTTTGAGATGCATAGACACATATTATGTAATCCATTTTATCTTGAAGTTTTTTTTCAAAAAGGAGAGGAATATCGTAAACGATAACACTGCTAGTTTGGTTGTTAGTTTCTTTTAAAAAAAAAGTTTTTATTTGAGGGTGTAGAAATTGTTCCATGTTTTTTAATTCAATAGGATTATTGAATAAAAATGTTCTAAGTTGTTTAAAGTTAATTTTATCGTTTTGAATATTTTCGCGGTAATTACTGCGAATAAAATCAATAGTTGAGGGAAGTTCATATATTTGTTTAATTAGCTTATCTGCACATATTATATGGAGTCCCTGCTCATTAAGTAATTTTGAAACAGTTGATTTTCCGCTGGCTATTCCTCCCGTAAGCCCAATGATTGGGCCAGAACAGTTATAAAGTCTCTGTTCTTTTACAAGGGTAATATATTTTTTTTTAAGCTTCACTTTTCAAGTGCCTTAACTTTATTCCAGTATTTATCCATTTCTAATTGATTCATATCTTTCATATCTAATTTATCTATTTTAATAAGTTCTTCCATTTTTGAAAATCTATTTAGAAATTTCTTATTGGCATCTCTTAGGGCCTGTTCTGGATCAATTTTTAAATGACGACCAAGTTGGGCCATGGAAAAAAGAAGATCTCCAAATTCTTCATAGGTTCTGTCTTTACTTGGAGTATCTGCTTCTATTTCATCGATAAATTCTTGCCATTCACCTTCTACTACTTTTCTAACTTCAGAAAAATCATTCCAATCGAATCCGATATGATTTGTTCTTTCGCCTATTTTATTTGCTGAAAAAAGAGCAGGGAATTTTAAAAAACTATTATCAAATAAGACGTCTTCGTTATTTTCTTTTTTTTCTGATTTTTTTATCTCTTTCCAGTTTTGTAGTACTTGATCAACTTTAATTGAAGAATCTTTTTTTGAAAAAATATGAGGATGCCTTCTAATTAGTTTTTCACTTAATGTTTTGGAAATGGTTTCGATATCAAATGTTTTTGCCTCTTTTCCAATTGTAGAATGAAGTAGTACTTGCAATAGTACATCTCCAAGTTCATCTTCCATTTTTGTAGTTTGATTTTCTTCTGTCGCATGAATAAATTCATATGACTCTTCTATTAAATATTTAAGTAGACTTTTGTGGGTTTGTTTTAAATCCCAGGGGCAGCCATCTTTTGGATCTCTTAGTTTTTCTATTATTTTTACTAAGTTTTCAAATTGTGGGTAATTCATTTATACACATACCTTGTCTATAGTTATTGCTTATTGGTGATTACTCTTATAAAACGGAAAAATATGAATGTTAAACAAATTCAGGGCAAATATGTTGATTTATATCTAACTGACACGGCACGTGTCAGAAAAAATCGATATATATTTAGAAATAGTCGTGTTCTATTAGAATTCGTTAATGTTGTGGAAAAGGTCCTTTTTGATCGAAAGGGAAATTTTTATTTAAAAAAAGACAAAGTTAATAAAATTGAATTTCATGTTCAGTTGTGCGGCAGGTCTAAGATAAAGTCTTTAAACTACAATTATAGAAAAAAAAGTAAAGTTACTGATGTCTTGTCGTTTCAAATACATGATCAGTTAAATGGGAAATCTTCATCATACCAATCATTGGATGGATATATTAATCTGGGTGATATTTTTATATATAAAGGCCAGGCAAAATCTCAGGCAAAAATTCATAATATTGATTATGATTCAGAGGTAATTCATTTGATGATTCATGGACTTTTACATCTTTTAGGTTTTGATCATGAAAAATCCCTACAAGCTGAAAAAGATATGTTAAAGTATGAAAAATTGATAATTGATAAATTAAGATTAAAATTATAAAAATTGGTAAAGTAATGGATGAAAATTTAAAAATTAAGTTGTCAGAAGCAAAGTCAAATTTAAAAAAATACCCAGAATTAATTTATCAACTTCGGAGGTCTCTTTGAAGTTGATAAAAAGATTGAGCGAGTAGACAATATTTCTAAAATGCAAGAGATGGATGGTTTTTGGGATGATAACCGTCATGCATCTGTTATTCAAAAAGAGAAATCAGTACTAAGTGAAATCATAGATCAATTTAATAAAATAAATGAACAGTTAGATGAGTTTGAAATACTCTACGATTATGCATATGAAGATAATGATTCTGACACTGCTCAGGAAGCATTGGATGTTGCTGTAAACTTTATTGATGGTTTTAATGTTATGGAACAAAAGGTCTTATTATCCGGTGATACCGATATCAATAATGCAATAATTTCAGTTAATGCAGGAGCAGGAGGGACTGAATCATGTGATTGGGCACAGATGCTTTTTAGAATGATTAATCGTTGGAGTGATAGTAAAAAATTTAAAATTACAGTGTTGGATCATCAACCTGGTGATAGTGCTGGAATTAAGTCTGTTACAGCGATTGTTTCTGGCAATTTTGCATATGGATATTTGAAATCTGAAATTGGAATTCATCGGCTTGTAAGAATATCTCCTTTTGACTCTGCAAATAGAAGGCATACTTCATTTGCTTCAATTTTTGTTTCACCAGAAATTGATGATAATATTGAAATTAACATAGAGGATAAAGATATAAAAATTGATGTTTATAGGTCAGGAGGAGCTGGAGGGCAATCTGTTAATACTACAGATTCTGCAGTTAGAATAACTCATCATCCAACTGGTATTGTTGTAACTTGCCAAAATGAGAGATCTCAACTTCAAAATAAAGCTCAGGCAATGAAAGTTTTAAAATCAAGAATGTATGATTTAGCAATGGAAGAGAGAAAAAAAGAAGAAGATGAAGTCGAAGCTGGAAAAAAAGAAATTGGCTGGGGATCTCAAATTCGGTCATACGTACTGCATCCATATAAAATGGTTAAAGACCATAGAACAAATATGGAAGTCAGTAATGCCGAAAAGGTATTAGATGGGGAGATTGATCCTTTTATTGATGCTTATCTCAAATGGTCAGTAATGAGCGTTGAGGATAATGAATGTTAAAAGTTACTCAAACTCTTTTTAATCTTTTTTTTCATAACCGCTCAACTACTAAGTTTTTTGTGGGAGTAATTTTAGGTTTTGCTTTTTCAATCGCCGTAATACTAGCAACAATCGGGATTATGGATGGTTATCAATATAGTTTAATGGGGCAATTAAAAAAATCAGTGGGTGATATTTATTTTTATTCAAGGGCAGGTTTATTTGAATTTGATGATGAGATTAAAGATGTTTTAAATCAAAACAAAATTATTCAAAAATCAGCATTTATTCAAACAGAAGGTTTTGCAATCGGAAACGAAACTTCTAAAGGAGTAAAAGTCCTTGGCGTTGATAAAAAATCGTTTACTAACGTTATAAAAAACAAGTTTTTATTTAAAAAAGGTGAGATAGGTATTGGAAGTGAAATTGCCAAACAATTTGGTAAAAAAGTGGGTGATGAAATCGTAATCGCTTTTGCCAAAGGCAATCGAGAATTAGGTAGTTTACCATCACTTAAAAAGTTAAAGATCGGTCAAATAATTCATCATGGAGTATATTTAAAGGATTCGAGAATAGTTTATATTGATAGATCACAGCTTCAAGATTTTTTAAACTTGGGATCTAAAATAAATGT
>DAOVTR010000313.1 GCA_030633015.1 Bdellovibrionales bacterium | reverse complement strand
TAGCTGATGACTCAGGAGGAGGTCTTGGCGTTGGACTTGGTGGCGGCCTTGAATTTCCCATTGTCTTAAAAGAGTCTTACATT
The DNA here is from genome assembly GCA_030633015.1 of Bdellovibrionales bacterium. The sequence continues at coordinate 3,060 of DAOVTR010000313.1, read as the reverse complement.
GGTATTGAAGCGCTTATTCATATGGTAAATTTTCATGATAAAAATACCCAAGACTATGCTCCTATTGAAGAGGGCGGCTTTGGATATGCTGATCTAACTGGAAATGGTTACAGCTTAATGGTTAGTTATATTATGCACTGGTAATTATATTTTTTTATCTTTATTAACATTAGCTTTAATTTTATCTTCATCACCAGTTCTAAAAATCAGATGAATTGGACTATTTTTAAGCTTAAATTCATCTCTTAGAGAATTTTTAATATACTTTTTATAGCTATCAGGTATTCCAATTTTTTTATTAGTAAAAAACAAAAATGTTGGAGGTGAAGATTTTAACATGGATGCATATTTTATTTTAAATCTTACACCATGAGTTCCTTTAAGGGCAATTGGATGTTTATCAACCACTGTCTTTACAAATCGGTTTAACTCTCCAGTAGAAATCTTTTTCATCCGAACTAAAATTGTCTTTCTTATTGCATTTCTTAGTGACTTTATGGACTTGCTATATTTTGCAGAGATAGTTATTAAATCACAATATGATAACCACGGTATTTTATAGCGTAGATCATCCTCCCATTTTTTTCTATCATTTTTGGTTTGCAAATTATCTTCAATTAGATCCATTTTGTTCATACAAATAATTAATGATTTACCTTTTTCTAAAGATATGTCCATAAGCCTTTGATCTTGATGTCCCATTCCCTTAAATGCATCAATCAGATAAACAACGATGTCAGCTTCACTTATGGATTTAAGGGCACGAAAAACTGACTGAGATTCCACAAAGCCATTTATTGATTTTTGCCTTCTAATTCCAGCAGTATCAATAAGCTTAACAGATCTTCGTCCACAAAATGCTGTAACTTCGTCACCATTATTTTCCTGCTCTTCAGTTGCAACCGTCTCACTACTTTTAAGAATATCTCCAAACTCCAAAGTAAAATAACCTTCGATAGGATCAACAGTTGTTCCAGGAATTTCACTAACCAGGGCCCTATCACTTCCAATTAATTTATTTAACAAAGTTGACTTTCCTGCATTTGGAGATCCAATTAAAGCGATACTAGCAATCACATCTTCTCGGGGTCTTACTCCTTTTTGCATGGAAATATTTTTTACTCCATTAAACTCATCAAAAAATGAACCTATCTTAGATTCAAGTTCATAAATACCTCTTCCATGGGCCGCAGATAGTAAAAATATATCCTTTTGCTCAATGCCTAAAGAGTAAAAATCTAATTCATGACCTGCCTGAGCATCTGAGTCATATTTATTTACTAATACCCAAAATGGTTTTTTTGCCTGCCTTATATAATCGGCAATAGATTTATCAAATGGCAAAAGCCCCTCTCTTACATCAACTACAAATAAAACAAGATCCGACTCATCAATTGCAACCTTTGCATAATCTCTCATTATATTAAAAAAATGATTATTTACTTTTACTGAAAGATTAGTAGTATTTGAATCCTCATCGATCTCTTGAGGATAAAAACCTCCAGTATCAACCAAGATTACCTCTTTATCTTTTTCTAAATTTAAAATACCGTAATGCCTATCACGAGTCACTCCAGGAAGATCATAAGTCATTACTTTATTGCTTTTTTTCATTAATGCGTTATAGATGGAACTTTTTCCCACATTAGGTCTACCTATTAATGATATTGTTAATGATGAATTCATTTTTTTCTCCATACTCGATTTGAATTATGTGCTCGAGGAAGCCCAATATCTTCTAAAACAAAATTATTTTTTTGCCAATTTTCAGAAACTTTAACGTGTAAATTAAGATGAACCTGTCCTCCAATTAACCCTTCAATTCTTTCTCTCGCACCGATTCCAATTTTTTTAATCATGGACCCTTTAGTTCCGACTAAAATCCCTCTTTGAGATGGCTTATTAACTAAGATTGATGCTGAAATTTTAGAACTTATTGTTGTTGGATTCTTTTCTTTAACTCTTTTTTCTCTTAAATCTTCAAATTCATCAATGACTACTGCAACCTCATATGGAACCTCTTCTTTAATATTATTAAAAACCTGCTCACGTATATACTCTGTTACAAAAAAACGCTCATGTTTATTTGAGACCCTTCCTTCATTATATAAATGGGGTCCTCCTGCAGCGCAATCACAAATAGCACCAGTTAAAAGATGAATGTTGTCTCCAACTGTAGAACTAACAACAAAATATTTTTCTAAACATGGCATTAACTCTTGTGCCTTACTAAATATTTCTTGCAGTGGAAGTGACTCAACATTTGCAATCCGATCTGATTTAGTAAAAATTAACCACGTTTTTGTCATTTCTCGATCTAAATTATCATTAAATTCATTAATTTGAGAAAAAATCTCTCTATTAATATCTACAAGAAATAAATTAAGATCAACTCCGTCAACCCCTTCATTTGCTTGTTGATTTAATCTTTTATTAAATTCTTTATTCGACTTATGCATTCCTGGAGTATCTACTAAAATTATCTCAGTACGATCGACTGTAAATACACAATGAAACTTATTACGAGTAGTTTGAGGTTTATTGGTAACAACACTTAAATCCATCCCCATAAGATAATTAACCAAGGAGCTTTTGCCTACATTGGGAACTCCCACAACAGAGGCCATAATTGATTTATTTAGTGGATGTTGGTCAGTAAGTAACATTTTAATCTCCTTAAATATCTAAATTTTTATAACTTTTATTTTCTATAATTTTGCTTGCAACTAATTTTTCAGCCTGTTTCTTGGAAGTTGCGCGTGCACTTCCAAGCATTATTTTTCCTAAAAAAACCTCAACATAAAACTCTTTACCAGCAACCTTCCCTACATAATTAGGAAGAACATTATATAAAGAGATGGTTTTCTCTTGTAAAATACCTTTAACATCATTTTGGGCTGCCTTTTTCATCTCAAAAAAATCCTTATTATATTTTTTTTTGTAGATGGAAATAATCTGATTAAATATTTTTTGTGTTTTAGAAAAATTACTATCTAAGTAAATGGCCCCAAATAACGCTTCAAAAGCATCTGCAACAATCATAATATGTGAGAGCATTGG
>DAOVTR010000101.1 GCA_030633015.1 Bdellovibrionales bacterium | reverse complement strand
CATAAAGAGTATCCAATCAAAGGTGGTTTTTTACAAAAAATTGTAGCTAAAGTTCAAGCAGTTAGTGGGGTGACTTTAGATCTCAAAATGGGAGAAACTTTAGGACTTGTTGGTGAGTCAGGCTGTGGAAAATCTACATTAGGTAGAACTTTAATGTATTTAGAGCAACCAACATCAGGAAATGTTTATTTTGAAGGAAAAAACCTAGCAGAGCTTAGCCCAAAAGAACTTAGAAATTTAAGAAAAGATTTTCAAATAATTTTTCAAGATCCCTTTTCATCTTTAAATCCTAAGATGACTGTCTTTCAACTTCTTGCAGAACCAATAAGAAACTTTCTTCCTAAATTAAGTAAAAAAGATCTTATATCAAAAGTTGAAATACTCATGGAAGATGTCGGGCTTAGACCAGAATTTGCCGGCCGTTTTCCCCATGAATTTAGTGGTGGGCAGCGACAGAGAATAAGCATTGGCAGAGCACTTGCTGCCGGTCCTAAACTTATTATATGCGATGAGCCGGTCAGTGCTCTTGATGTTTCAATTCAGGCCCAAATCTTAAATCTTTTAAACGCTCTACAAAAAAAATATAATTTTTCATATATTTTCATATCCCATGATCTACATGTCGTAAGACATATTAGTGATAAGATTGCAGTTATGTATTTAGGAAAAATTGTAGAACTCTCTACTGCTGAAGAACTTTTTAATAATCCTAAACATCCATATACAAAGGCACTGCTATCTGCGGTTCCTACAACGGATCTTGATGATAAAAAAAATAAAATCGTATTAACTGGTGACGTTCCAAGCCCAATAGATCCACCATCTGGATGTTATTTCCATCCAAGATGTCCTATCGCAGACGAAAAATGCAAAAAAGATAAACCTATAATTGAAGATCTCGGATCAGGTCACTTTGTAAGTTGCTTTAAACCTTAGGTGCATGGCACCTATTTAGATGCCTTAGATGGCATTAGAGTCTCTCTAGAAAACACATTCTATCAATTTTAAAATTATTACTTTTAATTCCTTTAGATTTATAAAAAGTATAAATGAAACCATCTTCCAGTATTTTTATCTCGTGCTTAATTCTTTCTGAAATTTCTTTTTTACTACTACAAAACCATCTTGATGAAACCTTTGAAACAATAGAATATCTAATATTTTTAAAATTATCTCTTTGAGATCTGTATCTAAGTCCATCGGAATAACATGATCCATAATACAACACGCCCTTGGATCTTAAAATATGCTGGGCATAAAAGATTTCTAATCCCGAACTAGTGTACGCCATTAAATTCCCTAAAGTATCAGCATTTACTTCAAAACGATCTCCATTGTAATCTTCGTTATAATTTTTAAAGCAGTTTAAACTTTTATTTATATTTATTCTAAATTCTCCAATCAGTCCTGGGAAATTACCTGCAAAATCATATCCAAAAACTGAAGTGGAAATAAAAACAAGCACTAATATATATTGCTTCATCTGATTCTCCTTTAAATCTTTATTTCTCTATTACCAAACCATCTCTCGATAGCTCCACATACTCTCCGGCCTTAAACAGTTCCCTCTCATTATTGCTCATAGTTGTTAAAAGCATATAATCTTTTTTGAGTTTAATTTTATGTAAACTTTTATCAGGATATAAATAAATAGTTCCAATTATTTCTACTAACAAATCTTGCTTTGAAATATACTTTTTCAGGTAGTTAACATTTACTCCAATCAATTCTCCTTCAATAGAAAAGATTACTTCATTTGCAGGACCAAAGCCTTGAACTACTTTCGTTTTGTTGAATTCAACGGTACGAATGTTTCCATTTGAAAAAAAGCTTGCAATCTCCACATCATATTTAAAACTAAAGGCAACTCCATCTTTCAGTAGACAAACATCATCCCCTTCCCAATTATTTCTAAAATTAATTTGACTGATCTTACCATTTTCAAATAAATTAATATACCTACCATCTGGGATAGTAATGACATTGCCTTCACTTTTAAGTTTTAGTTTTGAATTTAAAAAACCATATTCTACATACAACATTTTTATCTTTCCTGTTTTATGAACGCCTATGTATTCGCCGGCTTTTAACATAAAATTTCTACCACCTACTTTAACTGTTATATCTCTACATAGTTTTCCTGCTTTAAATTCTCCAGTGTTATAAAAAGACGTCATATTATTATCGCCACAAATCTCATAAGTTTTACCTTTTATATGAAAAGTAAAATCGGAATACATATAGACGGATTTCAAAGATCCATCTATATACCAAGCAGGGTGACTTCCATTCTCGATAATATATTCTTGTGTATCGCTTATATATCTATAATCAGAAAATTCACAACCTCTTCCCATTTTTATTCTTCCATTTTCATAAAAGTATACATTTTGACTGGAAGAAAAGGAAGGATCACAAAGCAACGTCATTTTTTTAAATTGATTCTTACCAGTTATATTAAGAAAGTAATCCCTGCTACCATATTTATTATACGTATACATCTGCATTGAATCATAAAACTTTATATTAGCTAGCCGATCTAAATACATCTCGCCTTTAATGTACTCACCTCCATCTGTATCTCTATTGAAATATATAGACTTAATATTGCCACTAGGGAAAAAATAAATCGCTTCAGCAAAACCTTTAATACTATCGAAGTTTACTTGTTGATCAATAAAACTTAAATTTTTATATGAACCATCATTAAAAAAATGTACTTCACTTTGTTTTTGTAATTTTATATTACCATGATTAGTATTTATACTACCTGTTTTAACAATCCCGAACGCAAGTTTACCATTTTTGAAAAACTTCAGCTGTTCTTTTATAAGGTAATACTCTATATTATCAATTTTTACGGTTAAATTCTCGACAGGATCAGTTGAAGCATCTAACTTTGCATTATGAAGAAGCTCAAGATATTGATGTACATCCAGCGTTAAACCATTAACTAAATACATGGTAAGCATTGATGTTAGATATCTAGTATTAATTGAATTCTTTTGTTTTTGATCAATTGCCAACTTATATATCAACTCATGGAGTATTAAACCAAACTTATTAAAATCTGTTACAGCATCCCATAATTTTTTATCAATTAAATATTTATTATCCCCTGGGAATTTATAATCGTCATGTATTTGGACTGCTATCTGTTCAACGCTGCATCCATTTGGAACGATTAAATGTTCTGAATCTGAAATGTCAGGAAGAACTGTATCTTCAAGAAAAGAAGAATTGTTATTAAAATTTTCAATCCCTTCTTTTAAATATGCTGCTAAGGATCGAGAATGCTGCTTAATCATACTAACTAATAAAGCAGATAGTTCATCAATAGAACTGTTATTGCCAGGAATTAAAACATGACCTCGTAATATCCTTCCTTCATAATAGTCCAAAAGTTCGACAGAACTTATCTCTCCATTATCATTCCGACATACTACAACATCTCCACCGTTACCCCGTTCATTTCCAGCAAATGCTATATTAACGAGTAATAAAAGTGAAAAAATAAAACATAATTTTCGTAACTTCATTATTGTTCCTTATTCGTATTTAGTGGTATTAATTGAATATTTAATTGATATGCACTATTTTTTTCATCTGATTCTAAAAACTGACAAAGATCTCTCCTAAAGCCTTTAATCATTTTTTTAGCCTCAGGAAGTTTTTTAGTATCAATGGCCATCATCATAGAAGTAATATCTCTTAATTCAATTGGTATACTTTCCAACGCTTCTATCCCTTGATTTAATGATTGCTTATGAGATTTTCTTAGTGCTGGAGAAAAAAGATCATGAGTTGTTGTAAGTCCTTCTTCTTTATTTAAAAAATATATTCCTTTTTCGAAGCTTATAAAATCTAACTTTAAAAGCCTTGTTAGGGCATCCTTAACTGTCTCAATATTAATCCCCAGTTTTTTTGCAAGAAAAACTGAACTACCATCAAATTCATCTAACTCCATCACTGTTAAAATTCCAAAATGATACCAATCAGAAATCAGTTTAAAACCATCAACATTAACTGAAAAAAAACTATCTTTCCTATCTAAAGAATCTAAATAATCTATTGCTTCTTGCTGCTTTAATTTAGATTGACTATATTCTTTCAACACTAAAGCAATAAATATTTTTTTCTCTTTTGGATTAAGGTTTAAATTACCGGCAATTCGTTTTGCTATTCGCTCAGAAAGTCTTCCTTTCCTATTGAATAATTCACTGACTCTTGAAGAACTTATACCAATATCTTTGGCAAATGCTCTAATAGAATACTTTGAATTTCTTTCGCTCTTTGAAAGATAAGTACTTTTTAAAAAATTAATATAATCTTGCCCCTGTTCCATGAAAGCTCTTGTAATATAAGAAAAATATTAAATCAACACATTTCGAACAAAAGTGTTCTAACTGTTCGTTTCGTGAAGAAAATACAAACCTTTTCGACTGACATTAAGAATACCAAGAGCAAGGGGCGTAATATTACGTTGAAAGAAACTAGAAAACTAATTCATTAATATATTATCATGGCACCTATTTAAGGGCAGAAATTTTATCTTTAAACTTCATCTGCGCAGAAACAAAAAATTTATGCTCTAGACCTAGCCCTTGAGATATAACTTTTATTTGTCCAACTTCAACACTTTCAATTTTCCCGTCGGCTCCTGCCACTGAAAAAAGCGCTAACAATAGATGATACTTTTTTTGTTCATCTAACATATTATAAAGTGTTTTAGTATAAAGACTATTTTCACGACTAACTAAATCATTAACCTCTGATGTGGCAATTTTTACAATTGTAGATGCTATCTTTTGATCAACTTCTAACCATTTATAAAGATTATCTTCCATCTTTTTAATTTCGGCCTCATCTAAATTCATATCAGAAAAAGCGACGTGGGCCATCAGTCCTGAAATGCACGCCACCTCTAATAATTTTTCTTCAGAGTAGTCTGGCAACATAGTAGTTAATTTCTTATAAATTGTTGGATAATTTGAATTATCACTTATTGTCTTTTCTGATTTAAAAATATCCCATAAACCCATGTTGCCTCCTCTTGAATCAAATATTTCAATAAAGTCTAACAGAATCTTAATCACTTACAAACAATTAATTTTTTGCTTATTGACGAGTTGCTCTATAAATACTAAATAAATTTTAACAGGAGCAGATTATGAAAAAAATTATTTTAATTTCTATGGCCATTTTTTCCATCAGTGCAATTGCAAGTTATTATGTTCAAGTACAAATAGAAGATTATAAAGTAGATAACTACAATTCTAATATTGATCTGACTGAAAAAGAGATTATTAATCTAATTTTACTCGAAAAAGATGGTAGCTATAAATTTGATATTGAAAGCACAACCTATGGTGATGATGGAGTTGACTGTAATACAACATTTAAAGATTTCGAAATTGTTGATTTCACAAATAAAGAAAAATTTGAAATTACTTTTACAGCGGAACAAAGTCGTAATGTTTATGGTTGTGGAATGATCTGGACCTGTTTAACTTATATTAGTAAGACAGAAGGTCAGTGGAGTACTGCTATGGAGTGTGTCTGGTAATCTGCAACTACTTAAACTCATAAGCTCCAATATCAATTGAACCTACTGTGTTTCTAACTATCCCATTTTGATGGTTAGCATATTCAAAAACCGGACTATGAGCCGATATAGAGCTTGGGATTAAGGCCCCTCCATTTATCAGATATGATCCATTTGCAATCTGATAATTTCCTCCGTTAAGATCAATTAAACTAGGAGTAACACCGCCTATATTATTAGATTCAATATCAACTGATCCACTCATGCTATCATGGGAATTAACAAATCCCTCTTTTATCCAATTATTAAAAAGATGAAACTGACCTGTCCCACCAGAGACAGCAAGTGTGCTGCCTGATCTTTGCGTGTATACCACGTTATTAAAAAACTCAACACTCTCATCATTTGTAGAAGCTCTAATCATAACTGTGTTACTTGACCTAAAAGAGATTAGAGTATTGTTAAAAAACCACAACGTACCTTTTCTATAATTAGTAGTTTCACTCTGGTCCCCTCCATAATGAACCATCTGGCCATTTCCATCCACATCTCTGGTAATAAGAGTATTAACATAAACAAAAGTCTTACGAAACGATCGGTGAGTGTTTTGATCAGCAGTGGCTGTAGTTAAATGGAGATTTGTTGTTTCTGTATCAATAGTTTTATATCT
>DAOVTR010000294.1 GCA_030633015.1 Bdellovibrionales bacterium | reverse complement strand
CCGATATTTTCTATATAGAACGACTTATGAGATAGATGGTTCTGCACTTCACCATTAATTATCAATACCTGTATACAGAATCCTTCTGCTGCCCCCCTTTCCTGATTCCGCTTCATACTTTCTACACTAGTCGATTACGTTACTGATTTAGTATAGTTAAAAATATCAAAGATAGTTTTAAGATAGAAGAGTTATTAGCACCTAGTAATAAGACTATTAAAATGATTCAGGCGTTAAATATTAAAATATTAGATGAAATTAATAGAATAAATATTGCATATGACAAATCAAAATCTGGTGGTTTATTTGGAAGAAGAGATAAAAAATGGATTAATCTATTAAAAGATAATAATAATTTAATGATAAATGTATTGGTCAATGCTTTAAACAATGTTGAAAATAATAATGAGAAGCTTGTATTGTCTGCGCTTGCATATGGGGTTACTTCAGTGATGGAGAATGCTTTTGTATCTCATGGAGATTTTAGTGGTAAACTTTTATATAAGATATCAAGTGTTCAAAGGGATAAAAGGTTAAAGCTTAAGGCCTTAGCAAGAAAAGAGTTAAAATTATTTGATGAAAAGGTATATAAGCAGATTTTAAAACAAGAATTTATATTTTGTCCTTTTGTACCTGCAGAAGTCGAACAAGATTTTAAGTAATCATTTGGCCTATGGCTTGCATTAGATAGCAAACCATGGGCCCAATATTGATCTATCTTTTTTTATATGTATTAGTTTTTTTTATATTAATTCTTCCAGAAAAATTCTTTGAAAAACATTTGGAGTTACTTAAAAAAACCATTTCTAAGTGTTTAATTTTTTATGAAGAATCAAGTACTAAGTTTAGTTTAGTTTTTCGGGCCAATTTATTAATTGAATATATATATCAGCTAGAGATATTTTTTTTAAAATCAAAATTTGAAAAAACATATTCTGTTCCAAAGTATAAGTTTTATACCAAAATTGTTAATGTTTTATTAAATGTTGCAAAGACCTATGGTTCTCCAATAAAAGAGTCGCTATCTGAACTCAGACATGGGATTGTTAAAGATCTTGAATTTGAAAGAAAACTGAGGCAAGAGAATATAAGTGGTGTTGTCCAATTTATTACAATCGCTTTCGTCACATGGTTTTTTGTATTATGCGTTTATAAGTATTTGGCCATTAAAGTAGATGGTATTTTTTTGATAGTAATTACAGTATTACATTTTTCAGGAATAATTATTTATTATATTGTTAATAAAAAAATAAAAAAAAATATATTTATTATCTTCGAATCACTTTTTTATAATTTATATGCTTTGAGGGCGTATCAAAATGTATCCATGCCTATCAATCAAATAATGACTAATATAGATTTAAATTTTGATAAATATTATGGGTATGGGAAATTTTCTTTTATTATAAAAAGGATTAATTTTATGATTGATAATTGGCAAAAATCAGGTATTGCGATTAAATCAGAGATTGATCTTATTATTGAGGAGATTTCGATAATACAAATACAAACTTTTGATATTTTTGTTAAAAAAACTCAAGTGTTAAAGTTTGCCATATTAGCTCTCTTTTATCTTACGGCCTATCTTGTCTTTTTATTAGGACTTATTAGAAGCTTTTTATTTGAATATTGAGTAAAGCTATATTAGATTGAATTCTGTATTAATAAGCATGACGCAGAGGGCATTTTATGAATGATAAGCAAATTATTTATTCTATGAATAGAGTTGGAAAAGTTTATGGAACTAAACATGTATTAAAAGATATTTCTCTTTCATATTTTCATGGTGCTAAAATTGGAGTTTTAGGCTTAAACGGTTCAGGTAAAAGTACTCTTTTAAAAATCATGGCCGGTGTTGATGATAATTTTTTGGGAGAGGTTAATAAATCTAAAGGGTATGAGGTTGGTTATTTAGAACAAGAGCCTCAACTTGATGGTAAAAAAACAGTTAGAGAAATTGTCAGTGAAGGAGTGGGAGAAGTTGTAGCTCTTCTTGCAGATTTTGATGAAATTAATAATAAATTTGCTGATCCAATGAGTGATGATGAAATGAATAAACTGCTTGATAAACAAGCTAAACTTCAAGATAAACTTGATGCCGCAAATGCGTGGGATCTAGATAGTCGACTTGATCTTGCAATGGAATCATTAAGGTGTCCTCCAGCAGATCAAAAAATTGAGACTCTCTCTGGAGGCGAAATAAGAAGAGTTGCTTTATGTCGCCTTCTTTTAAGAGAGCCTCAAATTTTGCTTTTAGACGAGCCAACAAACCATCTTGATGCTGAAACAGTATGGTGGTTAGAAAGACATCTACAGCAGTACAAGGGGACAGTCATTGCAATTACCCACGACCGGTATTTTTTAGATAATGTCGCAGGGTGGATATTAGAGTTAGACAGAGGAGCAGGAATTCCTTTTGAAGGAAATTATAGTAGTTGGTTAGAACAAAAAACAAAGCGTCTTGCTATTGAAGAGAAGCAAGAATCTAAACGTCAAAAAGCTCTTAAAGAGGAACTTGACTGGATAAGAAGTTCTCCAAAAGCTAGGCACGCAAAAAGTAAGTCTCGTATTCAAAATTATGAAGATCGAGTAAAATTACAAAGAGAAAAAAGAAATGAAACGACTGAATTATATATTCCACCAGGTCCCAGACTCGGGAACTTGGTTATTGAGGCAAATACTATAAAAAAAGCTTTTGGAGAAAAAGTTCTTTATGATAATTTGACATTCAAACTGCCTCCAGGAGGTATTGTTGGAATTATTGGCCCCAACGGAGCGGGTAAGACAACTCTTTTTAAGATGATAACAGGTCAAGAGGAACCTGATAGTGGAACTTTTAAAATTGGTGAAACTGTAAAATTATCTTATGTGGATCAGAGTAGAATCATGGATCCTGATAAAACAGTTTTGCAGATGATTGCAGGCGATAATGAGATAATTAAACTTGGTCATCGCGAGATTAATGCTCGTGCATATATTTCTAAATTTAATTTTTCTTCTGACGATCATAATAAAAAAGTTAGTATGCTTTCTGGTGGAGAGAGAAATAGAGTGCATCTTGCAAAAATGTTACAAGATGAAGGAAATGTTCTTTTGTTAGATGAGCCTACGAACGATCTTGATATAAATACTTTGCGTGCACTAGAGGTTGCTCTTTTTGATTATGCAGGTTGTGCAGTTGTCATTTCTCACGATAGATATTTTCTAGATAGAGTCGCTACTCATATCCTTGCTTTTGAGGGCGAGAGTAGAGCTTTTTGGTTTGATGGGAATTTTTCTGATTACGAGGAAGATAAGAAAAAAAGATT
>DAOVTR010000306.1 GCA_030633015.1 Bdellovibrionales bacterium | reverse complement strand
TGTAAAAAAATTAGCAAAAAGATACTATTGTCAAGATGCGTGGACTGGGATTGGAGCTATTTATGGAACCAAAGCAACCACTAAAGCATTTAAAAAAGAGATAAAAAAAATACTAAAAAAAAATACTTCCAGTTTGATTTTTATAGATCGAAGACATGATAAGTTTCTATCATTTATTTCAAAGTTCTTAATGGGATCGTTAAAAAAGTCTCTCATGAATTTATCAAAATCAATACAAGACGGAATGGATATATTGGAAGGAATACCAAGTCTAGTAGCTATCCCATTATGCTATTTAAAAAATACCCAAGATATTAAAATAACTCGTGATACAAATCCTGCAAATGATAATGTTGGGCTACTGTGGTATTCTCCTTTAGTTCCAATGAAAGAAAAAAACGTTCAAGAATTTATTGAAACTGTGCAAAGCATTTGTATCAAACATAATATTGAACCTTTAATTACTTTAACCACAATTTCAGATAAATGTTTTGATAGCACTATTCCAATTTTATTCAATCCTGACTCTATAGAGGATAAACAAAATGCACTAAAATGCTACAACGAGCTTCTTGAAGTTGGAAAACAAAAAGGATTCTATCCATATCGGTTTGGTATCAACCATATGAAAGACCTAACTTCCCAAGACTCCCCTTTTTGGAATATTTGTCATAAAATAAAAATAGCCCTTGACCCAGATGATATAATTGCTCCTGGGCGATACAATAGAGCAATAAGAACAAATGAAGAATAATAATCGGACTCGCCTAATTCTAGGCCTTATTATAACTCTACTCACGTTAGTATTTATTAACTCTAACATTATACAAACCATAATTTTTCTTATCACATGGAGTGCGTCTTTTTATCCAATAAAAAAAGATGATTTATTTTTTTTTAGTTTAATATGCTTGATTTTTATTCCTCAAGATATTCTTGCAATATCTCATGGCGTTTTTACTTTTAACGATCCTGACATTTTAGGATTACCTATTTGGCAATTTTTGATGTGGGGATATTGGCTGTTTTTTTCCATAAGATTTATTAAACAAAGTAGTGATCAAAAAATTAGATTTATAACTATAATACTTTTACTAATCTTTAGTCTCTGTTTTACTGTAAGCACTGAACAAACATTTATACTTGCAAGATCTACTATTATTATTATTATTATATTTTTTTTTCACCATTCAAAGTTAGATTTTGCCTATTTTTTTGTAATGATTTTCCTAGGAACTATTGTAGAACTATTAGGGATTTATACCGAGATCTGGCTTTATCCAGATAATATCTACCCTCTATGGTCGATTAATATGTGGGGTGGTATTGGCATTTTTCTAAATAATTTTAAAAAACCAATTTATCAACTAATAAATAGTGTAATACCATAAAAGAAAGTAACAAAGTGGCTACTCATTATAAAATAAATTCCTACAATGTTATTTTTAATATATATTAAAGTACATATTAAAATCGCAGGAGAAATATATGTCTGATGAGGATCTAAAAAAAGAAATTGAAAAACTTAAAGAAGAAAATTCAAAGCTTAAAAGTGCTAAGAAAAAGAGCGCAGAAATTACATTTAAAGTAAGTCAAAAGGGAGCAGTTTCAGTTTATGGAATGGGACGATTTCCAGTAACACTTTATAAAGAGCAGTGGGAAAGATTACTAGCAGAAAAAGAAGATCTTTTAGAATTTATCGAAGAGAATAAAGCAGACTTAACAGTTAAATAGCTTGTTAAAATAAAATATCGACCTGAATCTTCACGACCATCACATGAATTTTTTACACAATAAGCGTAAAACTGAGTATTAGTGGCCAGTCTGAAGTAAATTTTCATTTAAAAATACTATCGATACAGGAGAATTTTATGAAAATTTCAATTGCAACAATGATATTGTTAATATCTTTTAGTTCACTTGCAGCAACATATGATTGCACAATAGACCACAATAAACTAGGGTCTGAATTTGGAAGTGATATTACCTTTCAATTAAACGTAAACGCGGGTCAAACTCCTGCCATGTTTATGTTTGGTGATAATATATCCGATAGTTGCTTTTATCAGGAAGAAAATATTGTTATTTGCAAAGATGCAGAAGGCATGCCATACAAAGCTGAAATTTTAAGCCCAACAGAGATTATACTTTCAGTTGGATATATTTTACCTCCGACTTCTGCCGAATGCAGCATACTATAATTTAAAAAAGATAAGATTTTAACTTCTGTAACTACAGAGTATCGGGACTAAAACTTACTGACTTAAAGCGAGCTTCTGAGCTTCCATTCATATTATTTGAATCATGCTGAAATGTTATTGCAATAACTTCAATTTTTTCGGTGTTCCAATCGGGATATGCTTGTTTGAGATCATCTTTAAAATTTCGCTGGAAGAGAAACGGAATTTTAAGATTTTCTTGACCAAAACTAAGCAGCAACTCCATAGCTTCTGGTAATTTTTTAAAAAATATTTTTTTATTTGAATAGTAATTCTCATAAATCTCACCACTAACAAGATTTACTCCTGGAATATCATCTCCCCAAAAGTATCCAAAAATGCGAATTTTTTGTTTTTTCTCAAATACATTTCTGTTTTGGCCATTTTCAAGCTGACGAATAGTAAACCATAGTTGAAACGCAGAATCATCTTTCCCCGTACCACCATGAAGTACGTTAGCACCGGGAACACTTTTATCGACTTGTATATCCAGATCAATCAATGGAAAATCGCTAGGCTTAAATCTCATAGCAAAGCTTGTTAAGCGAATTGATGAGTTTCGACTTGCAAGCTTGGCATAGATCTCCCCATCATCGCCTACTTGCGACGACCAACCGGAATAGGCACTGTTATCAGGTCTTCGAGGTGAGGTATTTTCGTAATAAAACCTATACTCTTTTCTAAAATCAGTGACTTTAACATGATTATAAACAATATTAATGCCTTCCAAAAAGTCTCCAGCAGGTAAAATTGGCGTAACAAGTTGGTTTTTAAAAACCCTATCCATTTTTCTGACATTTATTCTAAAATTCTCAGGCAAATTTAAAGTTGATGGTGGAAGCTTTATAGGCGCTCTATCAGATACGAACATATCCAACCAACTCTCACTTGAATTAAACTGATTAATCTCTACTGTCTGAGGATAATCTATACACAGACATCTAAAATCTGATAAATCTTCGCTGGACAATAAATTTGACATAGAAACT
>DAOVTR010000160.1 GCA_030633015.1 Bdellovibrionales bacterium | reverse complement strand
TATCAGAAATACCGTATTTATCTAATTCAAACAGTGTTAACAAACAAGCAGTAAACTTACTCTCTCGTTATTTAAATGAAATACACAAAGAAACATGGATTGACGGTGCCGGGAAAATGAAAGATAAAATTGATAATCCTCTCTCTTTTTGGGATGATAATAAATTCTTAGAAACGCAACAGTTTCGTTTTAAAAGAAAGAAACAATAGTTCCTCCGGTTTGCTGCAAAGGATAATTAATAAGAAATGAAAATATTACTAGTTAACCCTTCTGATTCTGCGCACCAAAATAATTTTTTATTTCAAAAGATTTTCCCACCTGTTCCTCCTTTATCTATTCTATATCTTGCTTCATATCTAGAAGATGCAAAATATAGTGTTGAAATTTTTGATATGTTTGTTGAATCTGGCACAAAAAAAAACCTGTTAGAAAAAATAAGTGTTGATCGTTTTGATATTGTTGGGTTTAGTGTTTTAACTTCAAGTTTCAATAATAGTCTCGAGCTATCTAAAGAAATTAAACACCTTTTTCCAGACACTAAAATCATTTGGGGAAACATTCATCCGACTCTTTTTTATAAAGAAATTATTGAAACAGGGTTTGTCGACTACATCGTTAAAGGAGAGGGAGAGCTTGTTCTAATTAATTTGTTAAAAGCCTTACAGTTAAATGAAGATCTTCATGCCGTTGATAATATTTGTTTTTTCTCTAAAACAGAAAATAAGATTGTTTCAACAAAGAACAAAAGCAATGTTGTTATAATGAATAAAGTTTTATATCCTGCTTATCATTTGTTAAATTTAGATAACTATAAATATTTCCCTCTTTTTGCAATTCAAAACGAGCGTTTTTCCCTTATTAGTGCTTCTCGCGGATGTCCATATAGATGTTATTTTTGTGCTCAGGATATAATGGTTAAGAAACCAAGGTATCGGGACCCTAAACTTGTCGTTGATGAAATACAATTTTTATATGAAAAATTTAATATAACTGTTTTCATTTTTTCAGACGCATATTTTCCATACTCTATCTCGAGTGGAATTGCATTTTGCAAGGAAATAATTAATAGAAATCTTCATACAAAAATAAAATGGATTACCGAAACCAGGATTGATCAAGTAAATAAAGAACTACTCGAAATTATGAAAAGAGCAGGCTTACAGTTTATAATGTATGGAATAGAATCTGGTGATCAAAGATCAATTAATCTTATTAATAAAAACATTGAGATCTCAAACGCAAGACATATCGTAAACTTAACAAAAGAATCTAAAATCATTACGATTGGTTTATATGTTATAGGCCTACCATGGGAGAGCAAGGAGGACTGTAAAGAAACAATTAGATTTTCTAAAAAAGTTAATTGTGATATTTCTAAGTTTAATATTCTTATTCCATATCCTGGCACAAAATATTATAATGAATATTTTAAAGATCAGAACCTAGATTTTGATAGTTTCAATACATGGCTAAACACATTTTCATCAAGCAATACCTCGAAATTAAAATCCATTGGAAAAACATCCGCAGAAGATCTTGAACAGCTACAAAGATTTGCAATGGTCTCCTATTTTTTAAGACCAAAAATAGCGCTCAATTTAATTTACAAAAGAATAGTATCTTTACAAAGTATTTTTTGGGGAGGAACATGGCTTCTCTGGATGATTGTGATTAGTATTATATCGTATATAAAACCACTCCGGAAAGTTTTTCCTAAAACAATTAAAAAGAAACCTACTTTCTAAGAATTTTTTTAATAATGTTGATTATTCTAGATGGCCGTTCTTTTGATTTAGGAAAAAGAGACTGCCCTTTTGGTTTGGGTAGAGGTGATGGTCGCCATTGTTCAATATACATGTTAATTCCTTATTTATTTACTATTTATTATACCATTTTGGCGTTACCATTCCAAACATTTTTTTTCTAAAAATTATTACCCTTGTAATGCCATCCCATGCCACTTTAATCGAAACAAGAACTCCCCATATGCCCATATTCCTTTTATATTTATTTTTTGTAAATATCATTCTCAATACCCACCTATAATTAAAAATATATTTATTTAACTTATAAACCTCTAATAAAAGATCTTCTTTTGACAAATGCTTTGTTGCAATAATTGGAGTGTTCCAGTCAAATTTTTCATAATCGACATGTTGAGGAATTAGTCCTTTTTTCATATACTTATCATATATTGGAGTGCCTGGTATCGGAGTCAAAATATGAACGGAAGTATAATCAAGTTTTAAGTCGTTAATATATTTAGCTAAGGATTTTATTGATTCTTTACTTTCATTTTCACCTCCAACTATAAACGTGCCTTGAATAAATACAGTTGGGTATCTTTCTTGTAAAATCTTAACCAGTTTTTTTCCATCATCACTTTGTTGATTTTTCTTATTATAATCATTTTGTAATACAGATTCACAAGAATGCTCTAAACCTATCAATATATGGGTTAAGCCTGATTTAACGAGACTATCCAACACTCCATTTTTAGCATCTCTAAGTAAAAAATCAACTCGCATAAATGCCATCCATTGAAATTTTAATTTTCTTTCAATTACGGTCTTTGCAAATTGAACATTCCATTTTGCATCTGAATTCCAGGTCGCATCAACAAAAACGAAATAATTTATATTATATTTTTTAACTAATTCCTCTAGTTCATCAACTGTTTTTGCAGCACTTTTTGTTCGCCATTTAGGTAACAACTTTATCTCGTTACCTACCGTTTTTCGTTGAGCCATATTTGTCCACCATGAACAAAAATCACATGAGCAAATACACCCTCTGCTATGAAATACGCACATTCCTGCTGGTGAAAAAAGATATTTTGATGCCCCATACTTCTTCATTGGCAACAAATGCCAAGCAGGCCGTGGTAAAGAATCAAGATTAGAAATTAATTTACGAGATGTACTTATAAATATTCCATCTTTATTGCGTAAAATAATTCCTGATATTTTTTTAACTTCATCAAAAAATATATTTAATTTAACTTGCTTGTATTTCATTAATACTTCAAAAAGAGTTTCTTCTCCCTCTCCTGCAATAATTAAATCAATTGGTAATTCAGATAAAATACTTTTAAATTGATTTGAATAATGTCCTCCTCCTGCAATAAGCAAAGAATTTGAAGAAGTTTTTTTTATAATTCCAATAAGCCTCTTTTGTTCTGGCATAAAAAGAATATGTGATTCACTAATAGAAATTATATCTGCATTCTCATCTTGAAGAATTTTTGTTAACGAATTCCATCCAATTTTGTCCGCCATGCAATCAATACACTTCACCTGAAAACCTGCTTCAATTGCAACCGGTGCTAAACAAGCCATCCACAAAGGAGTCATAAAGTTGTCATACTCGTTTATGTAGGGCCAATATTTTCTTGGAGGACTTATAAATAATATTTTCATAACATCTCCATTGATACAAATAACATGTTAAATTTATTTAATCTAATTTTAATAAGTTAGTATCCAAAGTATAAAATAATTGGAATTTTAAGATATCCCTTTCCAAGCGTGCACCTTCAACCACTCAGCCAATTCTCCGCTGAATAACTACTAGTTACTACAAATTAAAAAACTAGTCTAGTCCATAACTATAGAAAAACAGGTTAATAATTGCAATATATTACCCAATTACTGGACATCCTAGTTAATTCATCATAAATAAAAATATTAAATAAAACGAGGACATAGAATATGAAAAAGTTTCTTTTAATAATCACTCTTTTATCAACAGTTCCATCTGCTTTTGCTTTTTTTGTAAATGCCAGATGTCATGTCAACTCAACGGTTGCCACATGTATTGTTAACAATCAATGGAATCGTCCTATTCGTTGCCATGGAAATGCAACGGCCTTAGCAACAAACGGCCAAACTGGACATGCCAATTTTTTTGGAACACTCTATCCTGGTCAATATAGTTATATATACGTTAGATCATATGAACCATACACCCGTTTTGTAAGTGCTTGGGCAAATATTGATTGTAGTTGGTATAATAATCCCTATTAGTTATTTTTTAGATATTTAACTAATGGAACGCTAAAAAAAACGAATCCAAATCCAAACAAAGTTGCAAAACTTACGAATGCTATTTTGTGTCCATAATTATCGATTAAAAATCCCATCAGTGGCCCCAATAATGCAAACAAAAAAAGAGTTCCCATAGAACTAATAGAGTTTGCTGTTGCTCGCATATCAGATGACACCTTTGTATTTATAGCATCTTTTATGACCACTTGATTTAGTCCTCTAGTAATTTGAAGTACAAAACAAAAGACAACTCCCACAAAACTTACAAAAAATGCCATTCCAAAATATCCGACGATTGGAATAAGACCTATAGTAATTACCACTGTCGTTGTGCCAAAACTACTTTCAACTTTATGAGCACTTCTCGCTGCCATTGCCACCGTTAAATTTGAAATGGCCCATAACAGACCAAAAGATCCGATGGAAATTCCAATCTCCTTCCAGTAATCCTGAAATGCCCATACTCCAATTAAAGTAGCAAGAGAGAATATCAAATTATTTAAAATTAGAAACTTCAATAACTGACTCTGTTTAAATAATTTATTATAAATATGATAAATATTTTTCAGATGCGTTTTTCGATTCATTTTTTCCACTGGTGGCTCTACTAAAAAAAAAGCAATTATCAGTGGAATCCAAGAAACCCATGCATTAATCTTTACTGTAAAATCTACTGAATACAAAATAGTAATAGTGGCAACAAGGGCCGCAATCATCTCTCCTGTTTGCATATAAAACAATCTTTTTCCAATTATCTTTGTTTGAGAACTCTTTAATGCCCCTGATCTATTTTTATCCACATCAATCGAATCATAAATAAGAGCAATATC
>DAOVTR010000114.1 GCA_030633015.1 Bdellovibrionales bacterium | reverse complement strand
CCAAGTAAAGAAGTATTGAGACAGAAATGAAATTATATTTGACCTAACAATTTTTCTATATTTTTTATAGTTTGGATTTAAATTTAAAATATTATCACCATGACAAAACAGTATGTTTTTACCATAAACTTCTTTAATATAAAAATTTTTAACATAGCGAAATCGTTGCAAGTCATAGTTTTTTAAATAGATCCTAAAAAGTCTATTTAAATGAAAATCATGATTACCTTCCACATAGGTAATCTTTTTTCCCTTTTCTAAAAGATTATCTAATCTTTTAAAAAACTCATAGAATTCATTAAAATATGACGAACTATAGCCAACCATCAGATCAAAAATGTCACCTAAAAATACAATTTCATCAGATTGCTCTAATAGCGGGTCTTTTAAAATATTGAGTAGCAATTGATAGCTGCTATCCTTAGAATCGATGATATGAAGGTCTGAAATTATGGAGATACTCATTTTATATCAACTTGATTTTAATTTACTACTGACCATAATATCTCTATGCCCAGAAATAAAGTCATTTAAAACTAATTGATTCTTGTCTGAAAGATTTATAAACTCAAATGAAATTCTTGATGTCGCGTATGGATGTTTTGTGCTTTGAAAAAGCTTCAATTTATTTATTTTTTTTACTTCTCCTTCAACGCCGATATTAATTTTAAAGAGGATTATTTCAAAATCCATTTCTGTACTTATTTGTAATTTTTTTGAAATAATTTCGTTTTTACTAAACATAAGTGAAAACCCACCCATGCCAATATCAAAACATCTTTTTTTAATTAGTTGATCTTCAAACTTAAACTGTACCCATATATCAACTTGTGCTTCAATCCGTCCGTCTTCTCTTCTCTCTAATTCACTATACTCTTTTGGCATTTTTACTTTCAATGATTTCTTTGCACCATATTCTATTAATTCTGTGATAACAACAGCGCCTAAACTATCAAAGAAGAGATTTATTTTTCCATCTCCTGAAAACGTTTTTTCCAAATAGTACTCACTTGTCTCGTCTATAGGAATTAAAGTGATTTCTTTCTTGATTTGATTTACGCTTACTAACTGTAGGTCCGCCTTTAACACTGTGTCAGAAAATGAATACCAACTATATACAGAACGATCTTTTCTTATTTCTTCTTTAAGATTGGTATAAAAATCAGAATTTATTTTTTTTAATTTTGTTTTCATAATAAAAATCAAGCCACCCCTCTAGTCGTTTGTCAACTAGAGGGGCTGGGCTTAAGAACACAAAGGCCTATTCCCCTATGCTCATTTCAAAAAATATAAAAAGGTGGAGTATGTAATCATAGTCCACCCAATATAAATACTTATCCAATCAGTCTTAAAGCTGAATTAGGTATTCCGTTAGCTTGTACCAATGTTGAAATACCTGCTTGCTTTCTTACGTTTGCAGATGCAAGTTTTGCAGAAGATGCTGCTACGTCTACATCTTCAATTGTTGATCTTGATGCTTCTTGGTTTAGAGTTTGTATCTCTAGATTATTAACCGTAGATTTAAGCCTACTTTGAATTGCTCCAAGATTTGCTCTATATCCACTTATTGTATTAATTGCTTCATCAACATTTGCAATTGAACTTAATGCTCCATCTTTACTTGAAACATCTGTTCCATCTATACCTATTGCGCCTGTCTGTGCATCTGTCTCACCTGATTCAAATTGAATTCTATTATTTTCACCGGCATAAACACCAACCTGAAAATCCATAGTTCCTTCACCTTCTCCGTTTAAAAGAGAGGTTCCATTAAATACAGTTGAGGATGCTATTCTATCAACTTCTTGAGTTAAGTGCTGATATTCTTTATCCAAAAATCCTCTTTCTTGTTCTCCAACAGTGTCTGAAGCAGCCTGCACAGATAACTCTCTTAATCTAATAAGAATGTTGGAAACTTCATTCAATCCACCTTCTGCTGTTTGAACTAAAGATACACCATCATTAGCATTTCTAGCTGCTTGAATTGTACCTTTGGTCTGCGCTTTCAAGTTTGTTGCAATTGCTAAACCTGCAGCATCGTCAGCGGCCTTGGTAATTCTTTTTCCTGACGACAACTTTTCAAGTTGACTGTCACTTTTACTACTCACTTCCTTTAAGTTCTTTTGAACTGCAAGAGAAGCTACGTTCGTTGCGATTTTTAAGCCCATTTTTTTCTCCTTGTAAGAGGGTGTGTTTTTACCCTTTTATTTTCCGACTAAATTAGTCTGTTAATAAACCTATCGAACGCAGGGAAAAATACTTGAGGGTTTTTGTCGGGAAAGTCTTTTTTTTTTGTGGTTTAACTATAAAGTCAGGTTGTTACATTGAAATTAATTTACATAAACAGGTTAATGTATAGCAAATATATATCTTTTATAATAAAAATAGACTTACTTTATACTTATAGAAAAATTTTAATAGGCGTTTGATCTGTATAAACTAACCAATTAATCTTAATGCACTATTTGGCATATTATTGGCCTGTACTAAAGTTGAAACTCCTGCACTTTTAACTATATTTGATGCCGTTAATTTTGCAGTAGCACTCGCAACATCAACGTCTTCAATCACTGACCTAGCATTTTCTTGATTTAAGACTTGAGTTTCTAAACTTGAAATTGTTGAACTAAGCCTACTTTGTACTGATCCTAAATTTGCCCGATAACCACTAACTGTATTAATAGCATCATCAATACTTGAAATTGTATCTCTAGCATCTGTTTTCGTAGTAATATCTGTTCCGGAAATACCAATCGTACTGATAGTTGCATCCGTTAAGCTTGAATCATATTCAATTCTATTTTCATCACCCGCAAAGGCACCTACTTGAAATTCCATTTGTCCATTTCCAGAACCATTTAACAAGTTTTCACCATTATAAACAGTAGACTCAGAAATTCTGTCAATTTCATTGGAAAGCTGAGTATACTCTTTATTTAAAAAACCTCTTTCAGCTTCTCCAACCGTATCAGAAGATGATTGAATTGATAGCTCTCGAAGTCTAACTAAAATATTTGAAATTTCATTAAGGCCACCTTCAGCAGTTTGAACCAGGGAAACTCCATCATTCGCATTTCTAGTTGCCTGTCTTAATCCATCTGTTTGTGCTTTTAAATTTGTAGCAATTGCTAACCCTGCTGCATCATCAGATGACTTTGTAATTCTTTTTCCAGATGATAATTTTTCAAGTTGGTTAGAACTATTTTCAGATGATTCTTTTAAATTTTTCTGTACCATCTCAGACGCAATGTTGGTTGCAATTTTCAATCCCATGGAAAGCTCCCTGTTAAAACAGTTACAAGTTAACCGAATCTTTTACTCGGACACTCGAAAAACCATACGGATGATTTAAGAAAATTCTTGAGCAGAAAACTCAAGAAAAGGTAAATTATTATAAAAAAGCCACCATTATCAACAGGTTACAATATAATATTTTGTTAGGAAAAGGTCCCCAGGGAATGAGGACCCCTTCACTAAATTCGAACAGAAATGACTATGAGAACAATACTGTTCTGATAGTTATAAACAAATTATCCAATTAGCTTCAAGGCTAATCTTTGAGAAACATTTGCCTGGGCAAGTACTGATGAAGCTGATTCAGCCAATACATTTCCTTGTGCTAACCTTGCAGACTCTGCTGCAATGTCTGTATCTCTTATTTGAGAGTTTGCTGCTGATAGATTTTCAACCATTACATCTAAATTTGTAATCGTTGATCCAAGCCGATTTTGAATGGCACCTAAGCTTGCTCTGTTTCCATTAACCATGTTAATGGCGCCATCAATCTTTTCAAGATTTTCTTGAGCATCACCTTTGCTCACAACACTTGTCCCATCAACTCCTAATGTAGAAGATGTTACATCTGAATTTTGTGGAGAAAATTCAAGTCTATCTTGTTCAGCATTATTGTGAATTCCAATTTGAAATTCTAAAGTCTCGCCTTCGCCATTTAATAAATTTTTTCCGTTAAAGTTAGTTGACTTGGCAATTCTATCAATTTCTTTATTTAAATGTTGATACTCAAGGTCAGAAAATGCTCTTTCCTGATTTCCAATTGTATCTGAAGCTGCTTGAATAGAAAGTTCTCTTAATCTAATTAAGATATTGGAAATTTCATTCATTCCACCTTCTGCTGTTTGAATTAGAGAAATCCCATCTCCAGCATTTCTTGTTGCCTGAACACTACCTCTAATTCCTGCTTTTAAATTTTCACTAATAGCAAGTCCAGCAGCATCGTCACTGGCCTTGTTAATTCTGGTTCCAGATGCCATTTTTTCTAGTGATGAATTTTTTTTCTGATTTACGTTACCCAAATTTCTTTGAGCAACAAGTGATTGTACGTTTGTGTTAATTGTTAGTCCCATAAATACTCCTCGAATCGTGAATGACGTCCTTGTAGTATTATAGAAAAAACGACCTTGTCTTTTCCGAATGTTAAAAGCATTTCCCCAAATGCTCATGACACAATTCGGAACGAAAATATTTTACTTAAGTAATATTTTAAAAAAAGGTCAATTTTTTCAAGGACTTAGCCCGACAAAAACAGTCAAGTATTGCGGTTTTTATGAATAATTAACTAGTTGAGCGAATTTTTTTAATTAAGTTTGTAGTAGAATATCCATCTTTAAAGGACAGACTTTTAACATAACCTTTGTATGAACTCACAAAATCATGGCCTATAATTTCTTGAACTTCCCAATCTCCACCTTTAACAAGGACCATTGGCTTTATTTTTTTTATTAACTCTAATGGAGTTGTTCCACTAAACATTTCAACTAAATCTACACTCTTTAAGTTTTCCAAAAAAAACTTTCTATCTAATTCACTATTAACAGGTCTATTCTCTCCCTTTAGTTTTTTTACACTTGAATCAGAATTTAACCCCACGACTAACAAATCACCAAGTTTTCTAGCTTCAGATAAATATAAGAGATGTCCAACATGTAAAAGATCAAAACAACCATTAGTAAAAACTATTTTTTTATCACTGTTGTTATTTAAAAATATTTGAGCTTCATTTGATAAAGAAAACATATTAAGTTATTTAACCAACTTCGTGTCTGAAATTTTCCCCTGAAAATCAAGTAACAAAGGAAAAAACAAAACAAAAACAGATACCAATGTAACCAATGCTCTGATTGTTGTATTTTTTAAACTAACCCGTTTGCCATTTAAACTTTCAACCTTAATTCCCAACAATTGCTTACCTGGAGAAGCCGACAAATCTAAAATAGAAAAAAATAACAAGTAATATAAAGAAAACATTCCCAAGCCAAATAAAATAATTTCAAACGAAGTGACTAGCTCTAAAACAACTTTCAATTGAAATCCTGAGGTTATTGCGAATAATATAAATGTAAGCGCAACAAATAGGCTAATAAAAAAAACGTCAACTACCCAGGCACTAAACTGTACTAAGATTCCGACACTAGATATCTCTTTTTTTACATCATTATATTTTGCCGGAATGGGTGACGTAATTTTTTTTGATGATCTATCTTTATAAAAACTATCTAAACTGGAACGCTGTACTTGATTTTCTGTTGGATTGATAATTGTTGGATGATGTGAAACACTTTTAACAGATGACTTTTTAAAATTATTCTTTTTTTTATCCTGATGAAATCCAAGACCGTTTGTCATTGCCTTAAACTCTATATTATCAAAATTAAATCCACTGTTTTCATCTGCAAGCTGTTGATCCATAAATCCCTCAAGTTACATGACATAGATATTTGTAACATAATTTTCTTAATATGCCATTAATTAAGTTTTGCCAAAACATATGCAATTCCAGCAACTGTAGACGTTTCTGATCTTAAAATAGGTGTTGGCATTTTAAAAAAAAAAGCATTTGAAAATGCTTTTTTTATGTCATATAACTCATCACAAGAGAGTCCTCCTTCTGGCCCTATAATAATGAGTAATTTTTCTTTTTTCTTAAAAACAATCTCTT
>DAOVTR010000034.1 GCA_030633015.1 Bdellovibrionales bacterium | reverse complement strand
GGGAACCTAGATTATTGCAATGAGAAAAAAATGGATTATAAATATATATATAATAAGATCCAAGCTACTTAAGAAAAAGATCTGCCATATATTCTGTTACAATACTAATCTCCTCAACTCCCATTTTTTTTAATGTATCAATAGAATACTTAATTATATGCTTGTTACCTATTTTAAGCAGAGCTTTAGGACAACTGGTAGTTCTAGGATACAAACGGCTAGACTTACCCGCGGCTACAATAACTGCTTTTTTAATTTTCATAAAAAATTCCTTACTTAAAATTTTATGAATCTTATATTATATGCAGTACATTATCAATCATAGACAACTCTATGGTTGATAATGTACTGTTTTATATAAAGTTATAACAAAAATGACAATAAATAATGATTAATAAGATAAACAAACAAGAAATATACATTGGTACCAAAAGCATTGATGTTCTAAAAACAATAATAAACAACTTAAATATATCAAATATCTTCTTATGTACTGGAAGAAAATCTTACGAAAACTCAGGATTTAAAAAATTAATTGAATCAGTTGTTGAAGATAGAAATTTCTATCGTTTTTCAGAAAACTCACCAAATCCGACTATTGAAGAAGTTAATGAAGGAGTTAATGTTTTTAAAAAAAATGATTTCGACTGTGTAATTGCCGTCGGTGGAGGTAGTGTGATTGATGCTGCAAAAATGATAACCTTTTTTGCTCATCAAGACTTTACTCCTGAAGATTATTTTTTAAAAAAAGAAAATTTAATACACAAAAAAACAATACCTCTAATTGCCATACCGACCACCTCTGGAACAGGCAGTGAATCCACCCAGTTTGCGACTGTATATATTAATAAAAAAAAGTTTTCCCTAGATAATGAGTTAATACTACCAACATTCGCTACTATTGATCCTATTTTTACAAAAGATCTTACAAAACATATAACAGCATATACAGGAATGGACGCTCTCTCACAGGCCATTGAATCATATTGGAATATTAATTCAACTGATATATCAAAAGAGTATTCTAGAAAGTCCATTGAACTTTTAATTAATAACTTAGAAATTGCATTCAATAATCCTACTGATGAAATTCGGCTTAAAATTGCTGAAGGTGCAAATTTAGCAGGACGAGCAATTCAAATTACCAAAACAACTGCTCCTCACGCAGTATCATATCCCATGACTGCCCACTTTAATATTCCCCATGGTCAAGCTGTTGGGCTCACACTTCCATATTTTTTTGAATTTAATTATAACGTCGACTCTGAATCTCTTCTTGATACAAGAGGCGTTGATTATGTTAAAAAAACCATAGGCGAAATCAATCAATTTCTTGGAACAAAAACTTGTAATGAAACCAAAAAATTTCTGATTAATTTAATGACCAAACTTGAATTAAAAACCAGTTTAAAACAATTTAACATTTCAAAAGATAATATTAGCATTATAATAAGAGATGGCCTCTCTCCTAGTAGAGTCAAAAATAATCCTCGCCTTCTAACCCAAGCAAATTTGCAAAGTATTCTTGAGCAAATCGTTTAATTTTTCAAAGAACAAAACATACAATTGTCAGGTTTTACACTATATTTGATATTTTTCTTGAACTTTATGAAATATTGAATATAACTAATCAGAGATATTAATAACTAAAAATGAGGTTTATATGGAACACACTTTACCAAAACTCCCTTACGAAATGGACGCCCTTGCTCCACATATTTCTAAAGAGACACTTGAATATCATCACGGAAAACATCATCAAGCTTATGTTAACAACCTTAATAATTTGATTAAAGGTACCGAGCATGAAAATCAAAATTTAAACGAGATTATTACAACTTCAAAAGGTGGTATTTTTAATAATGCTGCCCAAGTATACAATCATACTTTCTATTGGAACTGTCTTTCACCAAAAGGTGGTCAGACACCTACAGGAAACATCTCAGATGCCATTAATAAAAATTTTGGTGATTTTAATAAATTCAGAGAAGAATTTACAAAGAAAGCTGCAACTCTATTTGGAGCTGGATGGTGTTGGTTAGTTCAGCAAAATGATGGAAAACTTGAAATTGTCCAAGCAAGTAATGCTGGAACTCCTCTTACTGATGGAAAAACGCCGATACTAACTTGTGATGTATGGGAACACGCCTATTATATTGATTATAGAAATGCCAGACCTAAATATTTGGAAGAATTTTGGAATCTAACTAACTGGGATTTTGCTAACGAAAATCTAAAATAATTAATTATGGGTGTCTATTTTACCATAGATGCCCATAAAAATTTGCACTTAAATAATGCCAAAAACAGCTAAAAAGACCAATTCTTATATATAACTATCTGAAATAACACCTTTAGACATATTCTATTCTATTTCTAATAAATGATCTCATATATCCCGATATAATAGAGTGTATAGAAAACTTAACCTGCGAGTTGATTATGATTTTAAAAAGTATATATCTCACTGTTTTTATTTTCATGCAATTTGGATGTATTCCAAGTCAAAATATTCAAATTAAATCACCAGACAATTCAAGTTGTATAGGCACTGATTGTGATCAACAAACTGGTGATGATGAGGATCAAACTTTTTTACATAATGATCAATACTGCACACAAGTAAATTTTGCTTGGACTCCAAATTCTGATATCTCATTAAGTGGATACACTATTTACTGGGGAACAACATCTGGAAGCTATACATCATTTATCGATATTGGACTACCTGCTCCCGTAAATAATGACATTCATGGATCAGTGATGAACCACTTTGAATTTGGAGCAACCTATTTCTTTGCGGCCAGAGCATATAATCAATCGTTAACTAGTGACTATTCTGAAGAGGTCGAGTGGACATGTTTAAATATTTAATTATCATATTTTTAATTATCGGATGTAATCAAGTAGATGTTGGTGATCTTACTATTGACGAAAATAATTCCACTAATATTCCAAACAGCACAAATAATACAAGTGAAGACAGTAG
The DNA here is from genome assembly GCA_030633015.1 of Bdellovibrionales bacterium. Next base: position 6,758 of record DAOVTR010000034.1, on the reverse strand, counting down.
CGTCGATCTTTTGCCATCCATATTAAAAAGTAATATCTGCGATGATATTTCCAGTGATTGGGTATTTTGTAGCGGTTTTGAAGAGGGCAACAAAGATATTTGGGATGATTATGATGGAAACCCAGATAGCTCTAATTTATTAGTTGAAGATCCAGGGCCTTTTAACATTGCAGGAAATCACGTAATGCAATTTATTGTTGCTGAAGGAAGAGGTGGTGCTGACTTAGTTAAAATACTTCCATCAAGCTATGATCAAATATATGCCCGCTGGTACATAAAATGGAGAGATGGTTATAATTTTAATGACCACAATCATGGTGGAGGTCTACATGCTGGAGGAAGACAGTATCTAGGAAGATCTGACTACAGACCAGCTGGAGATGATTGGTTTTCAGCATGGATAGAGCCGGATGTTAATACTCACACTCTTTATTCATATTCATATTATCGTGGAATGTACATGAACTGTGCTGATCCTAGTGGAAGCTGCTGGGGAGACATGTTCCCCTGCACTACAGATGAAGGTCGAACATTTTGTGAAAAACCTGAGCACAGAGAACAATTTTTACCTGACGAACTTGAAGATAACCGGTGGTATTGTGTTGAAATGTTTTTAGATGGAGGAGTTGCCACATCAAACGAAGCAAATGCAACAGGAAAACTTAACTTTTGGGTTGATGGAGTCGAAATGGGGGCGTGGGATAATCTATGGTTTAGAACCAATGATAATATAAAAATTAATACCCTCTGGCTTAATCTTTTCCATCATGGTGAACACTCTCCTGCTGGAGTGATGTATGACCATGTGGCCGTTAGTACCCAAAGGATTGGATGTTATTAGACTAAGGACGTTTTATGAAATTTTTACTGCTACTAACTTTAATTATATCAAATCCAGTTTTAGCTGAAATACTTTTTGAAGAATCATTTGAAAATACGGATTATACATCTCGTGGCTGGTATGACGTTGTTGCTGGTGGACTTCAATCCACGGCCGAACATATAGATGGAAGCACAAGATCACTTGAATGTACCTTTAATCAGGGAGCAAGCGGATGTGCACAGAGATCAATTGGAAGAAAATTATTTACTGAGACAGAAATTGTCTATCTCACATACTATATAAAATACAGCGCAAATTGGCAGGGTTCTAATAGAGGATACCATCCCCATGAGTTTTATTTTATAACCAATGTTGATAGCCGATGGATTGGGCCTGCAATTACTCACTTAACTGCTTATGTAGAGCAAAATGAAGGACAACCACTCATTGCAATTCAAGATGCACTTAACGTAGATAAAAATTGTATTTTAAGAAATGACGACTATTTCATAGGATGCAATGGAAATTTTAGCACCTATGTTTTTTCAGAAAACAGATCAGTATCTGCCTGTAACGGCTTAATGGGATATCTTGAAAATAGAGACTGTTTTGCCTATGGAGATGAGTGGTATAGTGCTCGCGCTTGGAAGGCAGATGGGGTCTATTTTAGAGACACCCAAGGTGATTTTTATAAAAATGATTGGCACCGAGTTGAGGCAATGTTTGAATTAAACAGTATTCAAAACAGTCGTGGTGTTGCAGATGGAAAAATAAGATACTGGCTGGATGGCAACCTTTTAATCTCAAGTGATCATATTTTATTTAGAACCAACTCTCATCCTAATATGAGATTTAATCAACTTATTTTTGGACCATACATTGGAGATGGATCACCACTTCAACAAACATTTTGGGTTGATAATTTAACCATATCTACTCATAGAATTCATAGTGATGGAGATCCTGCTCCAACACCAGATCCAACGCCAGATCCAATCATAACTCCAGACCCTCCACCACCAACAGATGGGCTACAGGCTCCGCAGCTATTCAGACTTAGATAATGAGAGTGTCTATAAGAAAAAAATTACCTTTTCTTGTATGTATAATTCTTTTTTCTTGTAGCTCCACTGATTTAAAACGTACCCCATCATCACTTATTCATTTTAATCACAGCTGCGCTACCGAATCAGTAAAACTTCTTAGTAATGACTTTATTTGGAATACAATAACGGATAGATCACTAAAAGATTTACAAAGAGCACTGATGGATGATTCAGGAAATGGAATCAATGGAAAAATGAAGCTTTTTGATTCAAACATTATTTCAATTACAAAAGGTGAAAAAAGCCTTTTAAGTCTTGGCGAGGGAAAATCAAATTTTATAAAAATGCTAATTGAGCAAGCACAGTTTAAAAGACAGATAGATACCATTGATAACATTCAAGCTGTTGATATCATTTTTGATCAACCTGCTAATCATTTCTCAAGAAACAATCCGACATTCAAATTTATTATGGAAAACAGAGCTAATTATCATGGATCAACATTTCAAAAACTAAGCCAACTAAGTCATATCGGAGGAGTAGATAAATTTGATGAAATAATATCATCATGGTCATTAAACTTTGTATTAGATGAGCAACCTGAAACCATCATTCCAATTATTGAAAATTTTTTAAAGAAAGGTGGTTATCTAAGAATCTTCCCCATAGACAGTGAAACCGTTTATAAAAACAAACTACTTCCAATCTTAAATTCATTATTAGACAAAGAAATTATTTCCAATTTTACAAAAATGACTGATCAAGATCAAGTACTTACCATTTTAAAATAACTAAAACCCAAATCCAAAAAACTCTTCCCAGATTCGCTGGTGATTATCTATCTCAGTATGCTTATTAGAGACCTTCTCGTTTGCATCGGCCTCATCAATTTTAGAAGAGTGCAAAAACAAAGTTGAGCTTTGATAATAATTTTTCCAAAACAGCACACCATTTCTAATACGATCTTTATCAAAATCATCAGGATGTTTTAGACATTGATCATTTGGATCACTAAAAACTTCAGTTAAATACTGCTTTATATTTATAGGCTCATTATTTTCAACAAACTTATTTTTACAAAACTTAGCAGCAGTTTTTAAATTTATATTCAAATGATTTTTTGCATCAAATGCACACCTATAAATTTTTTTAAAAAATTTAAAAGGCCAACTTGTAAGCAATTTAATTTTATCCAGTCCTTCCTTTAATAAGATTTTTTTTGAGCAGCTATCTTTACTTATTGGATCAACGGTATACAGGTTATTTATTGGAAGATAATTTGATAAAAGTAACACTGAGTTCATTGCCAACCATCCACCATGAGAATGACCAATAAATTCAACATTATCAATTTGTAAACTATCTTTAAATCCTCTATAAAAATTTAAAATCAAACGATAGTAGTTATCAATAGAAATCTTTTTAGGTCTCAATGGATCAAAAGATGTAATATAATATAAATGTTCATCTCCAAACAAACCAGTAAAACAGCTGGCAATATATGGTGAACTTTCCCTTGCGCCAGAACGCTCTTGAACCTCAAGAAATGTTTTATGCATATCCGCCATATAAGGAGTTGCTCCATACTTATAGTACGCCCTCTGATCACTCCCATCATTATAATTTTCTTTATAAGACTTTTTAGTAAAAGTTTTACAACTATTAAAACCACTCGCCATGACTATTAAAGACCCTGCACTAGATTCTTTAACAGGCACAAGACCCCACAATAATATAAAAAACGTATAACCAAGTATTTTCATCATGTACTACTTCTCGGGCAATACATTTAAAACCTTAAGATTTTTTCAATCAATAACCTGTTGAATTTATTTGAATTTCATAGCAAATTCTAACATTGGAATAATTCCACTGTATGATTCACTGACATCTGTCTCAGTATTACTAATACTTTTTTCTGAAATACATACTCCATAATAATTGATGGATGCACCCATTTGAAATGTTTTAGTTACATAAAGCTGATATCCCATAGATGCCATGTAACTTGATCCTGAAATAGTCTCTTCTTGGCCGGCCACTGTTCTTGTTCCAATGCAGTAGGGATTATACGTAGCACTAAAGCCCCACCTTCTTGCCTGATCTAAAAAATAAATAATTCTAGGGCCAAGTTCTGTTATAGAAATTTCACTAACATCCCCACCATCGACCTCATGAGATTTACTCCACATTTGAATACTCTGACCTAAAAAAATCTGCTGAGACCTATCAATAGATGCTCCTACAAAAATCATATTATTCATTTTTGAATAACTAAATTCTTCAACATCATCACTATCAGAAAAATATAAAAAAGAATATTGCATCATAAAAGATGCGTTTGCTGTTGATGAAAACAGACTTAAAGAAATTAAGAGTATTGCTATTAATGCTTTCATATACAATATCATACCATTAAATATAAAGTGATTATACGATAGTAAAAAATTCCAAAAAATAACTGACTATTTAATATAACTATTAACTGATTTTAACTTAGCTTCCATTGACTCTTCTTTATCAACTCTCAAGGTTAACTTTATGCTTGTAGAGACTCTCTTTGCTCCCTTATCTAATAAAATTTCATTACAATGTTTTATTACACTCATTATTTCGTCCCAATCACCTTCTAGATTGGTTCCCATAGAATGTTCTTCAATTTTAAGATTAGTTGACCTTAAATAGCTGACAATTTCTGCAATATATTTAGAAAGAGAAATACCAACCCCTAAAGGAACAATTGTAAATTCTGCTAAAGCTTTCATATGAATCCTAAAAAAAAGGATATGTTTATAATAATCTAAACATATCCTTGTAAATTTAATTATGCTATTTATCTATTTATTATCTTCTTCAAGTTTTTCAAATCTTGAAAAATATTTTAAATTCATTCTTATTAAAAAATAAGAAATAATAACAACTCCTGGCAACAGCAACATATCAATTAATGCTTTCATAATAACCTCTAATAAGTATGAAAGTCAGAATCTAATTCAGTCTGACTAATTTTTGTAGCGTTCATTTTTACCCAAATATATGAAATATATCCAATTACAAAAGGAATTGCGATAGATACGTAAGACATAACAATAAGTGTAAACTTACTTGATGAACTATTAAAAATTGTAAGTGAACTATTAATGTCCCAACTAGAAGGATAATAAGCAGTATTATTAAAACCTGCAATAAAAAACAGAGCTACAACTACTAAAAAAGTACCTACTGTCCCAAACCAAATATCACTATCCTTCTTACGAAAGATTGAACTGTAAATTGAAAACAGTACTCCGATCACTCCTAATAAAAAGAGTCCTAATCCAAAGACATGAAGTTGCAAAAGATTAAGAAGGTACTTCCATTTTACAAGTACAATTTCACCATCTGGATTCAGATGATAACCCGATTTAAATAAAATCATTCCAACAAAAAGAAGAAAAAACGGTAAGAAAATAAAAACGTCTCTTTTTATCATGTCCCTACTTCGCTGCTCAATATTGCTATCATCGATATTATTTATAAAATACTGGGCACCTAGAATTCGGGCCAATGCAGCGAGTGCTATTCCCAGAGAGAGATTTGTAACACTAAAAATTGCTTCCAGTCCTCTAAGTGAGGTATTCCATTTTACGACGTTAAAATCTATAAGCTTAAAACCTGAACCGGTAAAAAATGACCCTACAGCTACTCCAATTAAAATCACACCGACTGTTCCATGTATAAAAAGAAACAACTCATAAGTTTTTTGACCTAAAAAATTATTTGGCTTCGTTCTATACTCATAACTAACCGCTTGTACAATGTAGCAAAATAAAATTGCCATCCATAAAAAATATGCTCCCCCAAAACTAGTTGCATAAAAAAGCGGAAATGCTGCAAAAAGAGCACCTCCAAACATAACCAGAGTAGTAAAACCTAATTCCCATTTTCTTCCAAGGGAATTAGCAATTAATTTTTTCTCATTGTTATTTTTTCCAATGGAAAAGATTAAACTCTGACCACCTTGGACAAAAAATAGTGCAACCAAGATTCCAGCCAAGACACTTATTATAACCCACCAATAAACTTGAAGAGTTTGATAATCCATTTGTTCAAACATCGCTATTCTCCTTCCATACCTAACTTAATTTGCTTCAACATAATTTTGATTTCGGCAATTAAAAGTAAGGTAAATAAAATTGCAAACATGAAAAAAGTAAATATTATAGATCCTGATCCAATACTTGTAGCTGCAACCTTAGTAGTCATTAAATCTTGCACAACCCATGGCTGTCGTCCGACTTCGGCCATAATCCAACCAAACTGTATTGCAAGATAGCCAAAAGGCATTGTAAAAATACTGATCCATAATATTTTCTTATTTCCTGATACTTTATTAACCATGGATAAATATAAAATAATTATAAAAAATGCTAAAAAATAAAATCCTAAACCTACCATCAGATGAAAATTATAAAATGTTGTAGGGACGCTTGGAACAATTTCCTTAGGATCATTAAGATGGCCATATCCCATATACTTTTCAAATTTTTCAAATTGCCTTTTGGCAAACACCATACCAGAGCTATCTTTATTTTTCTTGGCAAGTCTATATTTATAGATTGAATCTAGTGCAATTTTCCCTTTATCAATTTTTGATTGAGCTCCCTCAATATTAAATTCTTTATTTCCAAAGACAAGATCATTAATGCCTGGAACAAATGCATTTATATCACGATAAGCCATTATTGAAAGAAGATACGGTACTTCTATATCAAAATAAAAAGTTGGAAGATCATCTCCTATCTTTTTATTTCTATTTAAAACTCCTGCAACAACAACTCCTGCTTTTGTTTTTCCATCATACAACCCCTCAGCCGCTGCCAATTTCATTGGTTGATATTTAGCAACAT
>DAOVTR010000359.1 GCA_030633015.1 Bdellovibrionales bacterium | reverse complement strand
GTTTGAAAAACCATAGTAGTTGCGCAGCCCCTTTTTTGTATTATAGGAGTGCCATTCACCGTATGGATCAACTCCTCTTGCCAAAAAGGTTCTACTTTTTCCATTTGAAACTGCATCGAATCTTCTTTCATCTTGAAGCTGTCTCCAAGTACTATATTCAAGAATTTTAACTTTTGCATTTACTCCAATATTTTGCCAATAATTTTGCACAAAAAGCATCTCTTTTTCAATTCGAGCATTAGGAACAATTACGGTAAAATTAAATTTTTTGCCATTTTTATCTAGGATGTAATCGCCGTCACTGTCGGTCCATCCCTCTTTAGCAAGATCCTTCATGGCTTGGACTGGATTAAAACTAATGGGTTTAAATCCTCCGTGAAAATTATCAACACTAAAAAGGGGACCTTTAGGAATGGTGGCAAGTCCATCTAAGCTCTTTTTAATCATCTCCTGTCTATTCACTCCAATTGCAAGGGCCTTTCTAACATTTTTATTTTTAAAAAGAGGAGATTTACTATTGAATCCTATAAATCCATAACCTTGTTGTAGTTTAGATGAAACAGAAAGGGCCCGGATTTTTCCACTAGTAAAAGACTTATCTTTTTTAGTTTGCCTCCAAAGCTCAGTGTTTCCAATCCGTATTGGCATATAATCTAGATCACCTTTTTTAAGTTTTTCAAAGGCGATTTGAGGATCTCTAATATATTTAATAACAATTTTATCAAAATTATATGCTGATCTGTTTTGAGGAAGAATCTTTCCCCAGTAGTTTTTATTTTTTACTAAAACAGCTTTATCTCCTTTTTTCCACGATTCTACGCTGTAAGGGCCAGACCCTTTAGGAAATTTTGTATAGATATTTCGGGCAAGTTTTTCTGGGTCCTTATAATAATAAAGATGTTTTGGCATAATAATGCTTGCAATTATAAATTCAAAATTACTAAAGAGTCTTTCTTTGGCAGTAAATTTAATTTTATATTTACCTAGTATTTCAATTTTACTGAATGCACTTGCTTGAGCTTTTCTAAAGGCTGATTTTGAACCTTTCATACTATATACATCAAAGGAAAATTTTACATCTTCGGCAGTCACTGGTTTTCCATCATGCCATTTTGCTTTCTGATTTAGCCAGAATATAAATTCTTTTCCATCTTTGGAAATTGCCCATTTAGATGCAAGTCTTGGGATATCATCACCGGTAATAACATCAATATCTAGAAGACTTTCAAAAACCCATTTAATTAAAATTTCTCTTGAACCAGTTTGCCGGAAAGTTATGGGATTAATATGGTTGGGCTCATAATATTCATAGGTAAGGGTTCCTCCGCTTTTTGCATGAGAACTTCCACCAGTGATTTTTTTAATGATTTTTTGAGTCATCAGTGAATTTGTTTTGTTTGCCGCAAAAAGGTTAATGGAAATTAATATTACAAAAATCACATAAGAAAAAAGGCGAATATTTTTTTTCATAAGTTCTCCAAAAAAGTTTTTTATTTCATAACATTTATAATTAAAATGGGCCATAAAATGGTTTGATGTCTTAAGTAACTGTTATTATATGAGATTATGCTTTTCATAAAACATAACTTATTTTTGATTTCAGATTAAATATTAAAACACAAATTATTGGCATCTAAATTTTTAAAGTACCCTTATAAATCACTTATAACCAATCCTAACCGGCTGAATTTAAAGGTGTTCTCTTTTAAATTGTTTATTTCAGAGGTCTTAATAAGTTACCGATAAAAGAGGTGATAAAATAGTTCTAAAGAGGTTTTATGAAATATTTATTATTTGTTATGGTTTTAGTTTTTACAAGTTGTATGGATAATCAAATTAATATGAGTGATCTCTCTTCTCATGTTCAAGATGATCAAAACGATAGTGGAGACAGTAGCGATGATGGAGACAGTGGAAATGATGGAGTCATTGGAGATAACGGAGATGATGGACAAGTCCAGCTTCCTCCTGTTGATAATTCTAGCAGTATTTTTACTGTGCACCCTGAAAATATTTTTGCAACAATTTTAGAGGTAGGCCCTGGAAGACAATTTGAAACACCTACTGATATACCTTGGGAATCTATTAACCCTGGAACTTTGATTAAAATTTATTATCGTTCTAGTCCGTACAAATCCAAATGGGTAATTGCGAGGGCCGGAACTGAGCAAGCTCCAATTGTTATAAGAGGTGTATTATCATCAACTGGTCTGCGTCCAATTATTGATGGTAATGGTGCAGTTACAAGAAGAGCATTGGGCTATTGGAATGAGGTTCGATCTGTTATTAAGGTTGGTGGATCAGATACTCCTAATCAGGATCCTCAACATATATTTATCGAAAATTTGGATGTTAAAAGCGCACATGAAAATTATACTTTTACAGATGACTCTGGTTCAACTCAAAGATACGCAACAAACGCAGCGGCCATACATTTGGAAGAGGGATCATTTATAACAATTAGAAATTGTATTTTAAGAGATAGTGGGAATGGTCTTTTTTCCGGTTCAACAGTAGAAGATACTCTGATTGAAGGAAATTATGTTCATGATAATGGCAATGTTGGACGATTTTATGAGCATAATAGTTATACAGGTAGTGTACGGATAACATTTCAATTTAATCATTATGGACCATCAAAACTTCGAGCCTTAGGAACTAGTCTAAAGTCTAGATCAGCTGGCCTGGTTGTTAGATATAATACCATTGATACAGGAAATAGAAATTTAGATTTGGTT
>DAOVTR010000089.1 GCA_030633015.1 Bdellovibrionales bacterium | reverse complement strand
CTTTAGTAGGAGTCACCGAAGCACATGGTTTTGCTCCGAATGCCCCGCTCATTTCCCAAAGTGCAGCAATTGCCGAAGCTCCGTAGATGGCCGCAAGGCCATTATAGACATTTTTTTTCTGTTTATAGACACCTTCAAGGGTCTCTTGCTCTTTTTTTAGGTAGTAAAAAGCATTGAGCTGTTGTTGGTAGCTATTTTCTGATTCTTCATATTTTCCAGAGAGTTCTTTTAGTTTTTTATCTACGAAAAAATAAAAATAGGCTTCAGCTAAAAGGCTGGAAACTGCTGCCCCCCTAAAAATTGTTTTTGAAAGGCATTTGGTTTCCTTGCTTTCTTTTGCCATGAAATTCATTGCTGCAAGGCTTACTGTTAGAGTATAAGCTGTGCCTCCTAAAAATCCAGATGGAGCGTCAACGGACATGTCTCCAGTTCTATCCATTGCAAGTTTATTGATGCATTCCGTTTTTTGCGCTTGATCTGTAATTTCATCACATTTTACGAACTCTTGCCTAGTATCAATCTCTTTTTGATCAGTCATACAGCGGTTAAGTTCGCAATCCCAGAGTTTGCCTGTCTGTGCGTCACAGTCTGCTTTAAGTTGTGCCATCGCAAGATCATCAGCGTAAGAACAACTTTGAGCAAAAAGATTTGATTGTTGAAGCAACAGAATACTCAATGCTAAAAAAGTAATATTAAAAGTTTTTTTCATTCATTGCTCCAAATCAAATATATTTTTAATTCTAAATAGTTATCGACTTTTAAGATCTAAAATTAAAAATATATCTATGTTAATTATAGTTGTAAAAAGCATTTTTTTTAATAAATTATTTTGTATATATCTCTATTAAGAACATAAAACGCAGGTAAGTCCTTGCAATCATAAAGATTAAGGCTAGTTTAGCTGACTATAAGAGATGGTCTTTGTTAACTCCTGTTTTACGCCAAATATTGTTGGCAAAACTTAAAATCAGGTATAAGTTATTTCAAATATTTCATATTTTAATTTGTTTTATAAATCTTTAAAGAAGAAAGGTAGCAATATTCATGAAAGAACTAGATCACGTTGTAATAAGATTTTCAGGTGATTCCGGTGATGGGATGCAATTGACCGGAACTCAATTTTCAAATACTTCAGCTCAGATGGGTAATGATTTGGCAACATTTCCAGATTATCCGTCTGAAATTAGAGCACCATTGGGAACTATTGCAGGAGTTTCAGGATTTCAAGTCTGTATTGGCTCCTCTGAAATTTCAACTCCAGGTGATCGGCCAGATGTTTTAGTTGCGATGAATCCAGCAGCGCTGAAGGCAAATTTAAAAGATGTTAAAAAGCCAGCTGGAATTATTGTTGTTAACTCTGATGCTTTTACTGCCGGAAATTTAAAGAAGGCAAATTACAGTGAAAATCCTTTAGAAGACGGTTCTCTTAGCGATTATACTGTTTATCCAATAGCTATAACAACTCTTACCTTAGAGGCACTAAAAGAGGTAGATTTAGATAAGAGAGCAAAAGCTCGTTCTAAAAATTTATGTGCTCTTGGAATTACTTATTATATGTTTGATCGTAATATTGACTCAACTGTTGATTGGATTAAATCTAAATTTTCTAAACTTCCTAAAGTAAGTGAAGCTAATATTTTAGCACTGAAAGCAGGGTGGAATTTTGGAGAAAATGCTAATTTATTTGAAGTAAGATATCAAGTACCACAAGCTAAAATTCAGTCTGGAAAATATCGTCAGATAAGTGGTAATGTGGCAACTGCTTGGGGACTGATGCAAGCAGCTAAATCTGCAGATCTGCCACTGTTTCTTGGATCATATCCAATAACACCTGCAACTGAGATTTTGCAAGAGCTTGCAAAATTTAAAGAATTTGGTGTTAAGACTTTTCAAGCAGAAGATGAAATTGGTGGAATATGTAGTTCGATTGGAGCTTCATTCGGTGGTGCTTTAGCAGCAACAAGCACTTCAGGACCTGGTCTTGCTCTTAAATCTGAGGCCATTGGCCTTGCTACAATTTATGAAATACCACTTGTTATTGTAAATGTTCAAAGGGGAGGTCCTTCAACTGGTCTTCCAACTAAAACAGAGCAAGCAGATTTGTTTCAAGCATTTATGGGAAGAAATGGTGAGTGTCCGGTTGTTATTGTTGCAGCATCAAGACCTAATGATTGTTACCAAATGGCATATGAAGCTTCAAGGATTTCTCTAGAGCATATGACTCCTGTTATTTTACTAACAGATGGTTATATTGCAAATGGAGCTGAGCCTTGGAAAATACCAGATCTTGAAAAAGAGTTTGCTCCAATTAAGCACAAGTTGGTTAATCCAAAAAATGTTCCGGAAGGGGATTTCCTTCCTTATGAAAGAAATGAAAAAACCTTGGTACGTCCTTGGGCCGTTCCTGGAATGAAAGGTTTTGAGCATCGAATTGGAGGCCTTGAAAAAGCAGATATTACAGGTAATGTAAGCCATGATCCAGAAAACCATCAGAAAATGGTAAAGATTAGACAAGATAAAATTGATATCATCGCTGATTTCATCCCTGAGCAAGAGGTACTAGGTGAGAAAACTGGAGACATTTTAGTTGTTTCTTGGGGGGGAACTTATGGAGCAACTTACTCCGCTGTTAGTGCTCTTCAAAAAGAGGGTAAGAAAGTTTCTCTAATGCATATGAAATACTTAAATCCAATGCCTCGTAATGTTGAAGAAGTTTTAAAAGGGTTTAAGAAAGTTTTTGTACCAGAGTTAAATATGGGGCAATTAAAATTTATATTAAGATCAAAGTTTTTAATTAATCCAGTTGGATACAATAAAGTTCAAGGACTTCCTTTTAGGATATCTGAACTAGTAACTGAAATTAATAAACAATTAGAATCGCTTTAATCAAGTAAGGAATATATCATGACTGAAGAGTTAAATTATAAGAAAAAAGATTTTGTTAGTGATCAAGAGGTACGGTGGTGTCCTGGTTGTGGTGACTATGCTGTTTTATCTGCAGTTCAAAATGCCATGACTAAAATTGGTAAGAAAAAAGAGGATATTGTTTTTATTTCAGGTATTGGATGCTCATCACGTTTTCCATATTATATGGATACTTTTGGGATGCATACTATTCATGGAAGGGCCCTTCCCATTGCCTCAGGACTAAAAATTCATAATCCCAAACTTAGCGTTTGGGTTGCAACAGGTGATGGAGATGCCATGGCAATTGGTGGAAATCATCTGATTCATGCATTAAGAAGAAATATTGATATAAATATTATTATGTTTAACAATGAGATTTATGGACTTACTAAAGGTCAATATTCTCCAACGACAAAACAAGGTATGATTACAAAGACAACACCTCATGGTGTTCCTGATCATCCTTTTGTGCCAGCTTCACTGGCACTAGGTTGTGAGGCCACATTCTTTGCCAGAACAATTGATACTGATATAAAACATATTACAGAAATGGTTCTGGCTGCTTCTCATCATACTGGGACAAGCTTTATTGAAATTTATCAAAATTGTGTAATTTTTAATGATAAAGTTCATGATTCATTTACTAATAGGCTTACTAGAGATGATAACACTATAAAAGTAGAACATGATAAACCTATGGTTTTTGGTAAAGAGAGAAATAAGGGAATTATGTTGGAAGGTACTAAGCCTAAAGTTGTAACAATTGGTGAAAATGGAGTTAGTGAAAGTGATCTTTTGGTTTATGATGAGCACGATGATAATATGGCCTATATGCTTACCAGAATGAATTATCCTGAATTTCCTGTGGCCATTGGTAAACTTCGTCATGTTCAAAAAACGACATATACAGATGATTTAGATGGTTTAATCTCAGATGTAACCAAGAAAAAAGGTGTCGGAGATATGCAGAAAATGATTGAGTCTGGTCTTACCTGGGACGTTTAATTATTTAATGGATTAGTCATCAGAACCTGTAAGTGAATCAATATCACCTCGTCCTTCAATTATAGATATAATTCTATTTGAAAGTAGTGGCCCTGACATGTTTGAAAGTGTTGAGTTTGGATGAGAGTCACTTGAGCTAGCAGCATACTCAGGTCTTACGTAGAGTCCACCTTCAGTTTCAAGCTCATAAAAGTCCCAAATAAAAATATTATCTCCCTCTTCATCCCACTCATTTTTAACCCAAGCTACAAACTCTCTCATTCTTAATGCTCTATCAGATGTCGTTGCAGCTTCCACTCTTGCAGCGCCAGTCCAGACAATAAAACGATTATTTGGAAAACTAAGCATTTTATTTTTAATTGCAATATATTGAAGCTTGTAATTTTCTAGACTTTTTCTACTCGAGGATACTAAAGCAGAATCGGTGTTCTCAAGCAGGTCAGACACAGGATAGCAGTGTTTGAAAACTATTACGTTATAATTATTCGTGAGAATTTCTAATGTATCTTCATTTAAATATTGAGCAGATCCTGCATGGTTAACCCAGATGTTCCAATAATCATAAGGATAATTGTTCCATCCATAGGGGCTACTTGCAGGGTATGATCTTTCAACAATAGAGTAATTTTTATTTTCAGTTGAGTTATAGCTGGAAATTGCAGCACTAACCCCACCACTCCAAATCCTTCCTCCTGTGCTATGATGAAGAAGAATAATTGAAGAATCGTCAGCAAGAGCTTCACTTGGATTTGACTCCGTAGGGGGTTCTATAATAGGAGTAATCTCTTGATCTTCTTGATAATCGAGATTATCTATATTATCACCAATTTTAATACCGTTGGTGCTTGGCATACATGAACCAATCAATAAAATCAGTGCGAACTTGGCAAGTTTTGTGATTGTGGTCTTCAATATATTTCTCCTTGTCTTCTATTATCGGACGATTATCAAATAGATTCAAAATAAAAATAAAATTAGAATGCATCTTATGAGAATTACAAGAATTTAATAGTTTTAACTATAGGCTTAGAAAATTTTTAAAACCAATAATTGTTGGCAGTAATAAAGAGGTTACTTCTTGGGCGGCTCTTTTTTAGGAGAGAGGGTCTCAATAAAATTATCGAGTCCATCACCTTGAAGTTCACATGCAGAGTTATTACATATTTGCCATTGATCACTTTCTTCTTGATAGTCAAAAATAAATCTTGGAAGAAAATATGGAATAAAATTTAAAAACTTTTGATCAGTAAGCCATTTTTTAGGAACTTTTAAAACTCTATACGCTTCGTCAGGATAACTGAGGGCCCTGAGTGCCTCACCTGCATGAATTGGATTTTTAAGAGATTCCTGAATATGATTTTCTTTTATTGTGGAAATATTATCTATAAATTCAGGCTCACTAAATAAAATAGAAGCTCTCCTTGCAAGAGAGATAAAAGTAGAATTAGGAGATTTAAAAGAGTTATCAAATGAATCCAAAGATTGATTTGGATAAAGTTCTGAGCTGGTGGTGCTTATTGCGCGGGTATGAACTTTATCATCACTAATAAATTCTCTAAATATCAATTCAATTGTTGATTTGAAATTTTCTTTAAAAGTTGGATTGCCAGTAATTTCATATATACGAAGTTGAGCTTCAGCAAAAAAGACGTAGTCTTCAAAAAGATAATTAAGTTCAGGTCTTGTCGTGGAATGGGCAATAGTCATTTTGTTTTCATCTTTAGAAATAACAAATGTAGAGTAAGTTCCCTCAATGGCCCGATTAAAAATTCGCGATGCAATTTTTCTTATGACATCAACTTGGCAATATTGCATTACATCCACGAGAGCAGAAAGCATTAAAAAATTCCAACTTGCAATTCCTTTTGAATCTGTTTCAGGGGGGATTCTATTTTGTCTTTCACTTAGTAGAGATTTTCGAACTTTTCTTATTGTATCCCAGCTTTCTTGAGTGAATATTTCCTTTTTAAGGCTTGGATCTAAGCTAACAACATTTAAGGCCGAATGGAAGTTTCCTTGTTCCGATATTTGAAACCACTTTGAAAGTTTATCTTTCTGTTTAATAAGTATGTCGTCAATATTATCTTCAGATTTGACTAGGCACTCTTCAAATTCGGTCGAGGTAAAAGTAAAGTAAAAACCTTCGACCCCTTCTGAGTCTGCAGATTGTGAAGAGAAAAAATAATTTTTTTCATTTAGCATTTCACTTTCAATATATTGGAGAGTATTTATCAGAGAGTCATATACAATAGGAGATGGATAAAGAAGTGATGCTTTAGAAAGTACTCTTAAAAAACCTGCTTGATCGTAGAGCATTTTTTCAAAATGTGGAATTTGCCATTTTTCATCTGTTGAGTACCTATGGATTCCCCCTTTTAGATGATCATTTATGGCACCCATGAGCATATTTTCAATAGTGTTAATAGTAAATTCACCAGACTCTTTATTAATCATTCCATCAAGCATCTGTTCTAAGGACCATTCTAAAAATGAAAAGTTTGGAAATTTAGGAACTTTTCCAAAACCTCCGTTGTCTTTATCAATGTAATCTTTTGTTGCATCTAAAATTGCTTGTGGAGCAGGAAAATGTCCTACGTACTCTACCTTATCTTTAGGCATTAATCCTTTTTCGATGGTTTCTGTAATCTTGGTGGCATTTTCAATTACTATTTCAGACTTGTTTTTGTAGGAATCAATTAATTCATTTAAAAGATTTTTAAAACTAATTTGATTTTCTTTATCTTGAGCTGGAAAATAAGTTCCAACAAAAAAAGGTCTCATGTCAGGAAGTAGAAATGAAGATAGCGGCCATCCTCCACTTTTTGTAAAGAGATGACAGGCCTATTGATAATAGTGATCTAAATCAG
>DAOVTR010000052.1 GCA_030633015.1 Bdellovibrionales bacterium | reverse complement strand
TTTTCTAATGACAACTATTGGTTTCTTACCAAGTCAAAGGATGCTTTTAAAGTGGAATATCAAATTAATTCTGATGGGGTCCTAATGGATCGTGGAGGGCAAAAATGAAAATATTAAATATTATATTTATCTTATTGTCTCTCGTTGTTATATCAAGTTGCTCAAGCACAAAGACCAAGCCCAATGACGGTGAATTTTCCTGGATAACTAATGAAGATTTTAATCCCAAAGTTCAAGATAAATATCTGTCAAAAAATGACAAATATGATGGTGGACTTTCTAATGATGTTTTAGGACATGAATCACTTGCAAGGGTTAATAAAAACAAAGTCTTGTCTATCGCAGACAGCGATAAGATTGGAACAGCAACTGGTTATTGTTACAAGAGAGAGTTTTTAAAAGCTCATGAGATTTTTGATACACTTTATTCAACGAATAAATCAAATCCAATGTATTGGAATCAGCTTGGAACTTGTTACTATCTCGATGGTAATTTAAGAGCAGCACTTTTATATTATAATAAGGCCCTAGATGTTCGGAAAAATTATGTTCCTGCAATTAATAATCTTGGTGTCATATATATTAAAAATGCAAAAGATCAAAAAGCACAGTTAGCCTATGAGCAGGCCCTTAAATATAATAGTCGCTCATTGACTCCAAAATTTAATTTAGCTCAGTTATATTTAAAGTATGGATTTATAGACAAAGCCTATAAGTCATTTTTAGATTTAGCAAGGGAAAATAGTGATGACATGGATGTTCAAAATGGACTTGCTACTTGTTATATCTATTGGGGAATGAATGAGAAGTCAGTAAAAATTTATGAAGATATGGATGATGATTTTTTACAAATGCCCCATATCGGTCTTAACTTTGCTGTTGCTTTAAAAAAACTTGGTAAAAAGAATCATGCAAAAGAAGTTTTTTTAGATGTCAAAATGAGTAAGAGCAATGTTGACGTCTCATATTATTTAAAAGTTAAAAAGTATATTGAGGGAAAATAAATGAAAATAATTTTATTTCTAATGTTTATAGTTTTGTCATTTTCACTTTTTTCACAAGGAAATAAAAAAGCTAGAACTATTTATAAATACAAACAGTATGAAAAGTTTGATTTAGATGAAATCAGTATGGAAGGAGATACAGGCTCCCCTGGCGATTTGTCTATAAGACCAAGGTACGAAAGACTCTTTAGAAATAATCTTCCGTATCGTAAAAATTTTAACCCTGAAATAAAAAGATCTATTGAAAGGATTAGATAGAGGATTTGATGTGAATATACAAACTCATGGAAAAGAAGTTCTAGAAAAATTTGAGCTTGTTCCAACAGGAACAAATCTCCAAAAAGGCGCGGAGTTTATAACTCAAAAAAGAATGCTGATTGGTAGTTCAGAAGCGTGTGATATTATTATACCGATAGTTGGAGTTTCAGCAATTCATGCAGTTGTTGAAATTAATGGTAGCTCAGTAAAAATATATGATATGAATAGTACAAATGGAACGTTCATAAATGGAATTAAAATAGTTGCTCAGAAATTAAATCTTGATGATGAAATTAGTTTTGCTAAAAGCCAATACAAGTTAAAAAAATATAACCTTCAAGATGGTAAACCTCTTGTTTTGGATATGCTAAAAGAGGCAAAGAGAAAGAAGGCATCTAAAATGTTGCCGCCAGAACTTCCCCGTGGTCAAAAAACTAAAAATAAGGAAATTGAAAGCATTCCAAAGGTGGAATATCCCCTCTCTAAAGACCCAAACGCTGATAAAATCGAATATATTTTTGAAGATAGTGAAAATTTATATCCTATTTTTAAATATGAAATAGAAAAATCTTCGGTTGAAGTGATTGTATTGTTTGAAAATAAGATTTTTTCTGTTGATTATCTTCCTGATCGTGATGGTTTGTATAAGTTGGTTGGTATTAATCCTCGAAAAAATGAAATGGAATATTCATATTTAGGAAAAGGCCAGAAGGTTCCCTTTGTAGAAAATAAGGGTAGTGAAACTTTTATTCATCTACTTGAAGGATATGATCGACTTTTATTATCTGATAAAGGAGACAATAACTCTTTGGATAATACGGGGATTTATACATTAAGTGAAACAGATATTTTAAGATTTTCGTTGGGAAAAATTCAAATTTTTGTTAGGCGAACCCAAAAACCACCGAAGGTTAAGTCGGCCCCAATTATAACCAGGGATAATGATCTCAAAAAACTAATTTTTCTATTTCTGTTTTCTACTCTTTTATTTTTAATTGGTATTAATTCTTACGAAATTGATCGAGAGCTTGAAAAAGAAAACCTTCCAGAGCGAATTGCGACAATACTATATAAAAAGAAACTAACAACATCAAAAAACAAAGCAATTAGCAAAACAGAAAAAGCTCCTAAAGTTATTCAGCTTTCAAAGAAAAGTTCTCAGGATGTAAAAAAGAAAAAAACACCAAAAATAGACAAGATTGTAAAAGAGAAAGTTAAGAAAAATAAAAAAATAGTTAAAAAAGTGGGGAAAAAGATAAAGGTTACTAATCAAAAAATAAAAAAAGTTAAGCCTAAAAAATCAAATAAAAATAATCTCGTTAACAAAGTGACAAAAAAAGCAGGAAAGTCATCAAGGAAATTATCTAAAAACAAATCTTCTAGAAAATCATCAGTGAAAGCATCAAGCAGAGGTCACGTTGATACTTATAAAGCTCTTAATTTTAAAAGTAGTTTAAGTAGACTTTTATCTAAGGGAGGAAATACAAAATCTATTAATGCAGCAACTTCTGTTAGAAGTAATACAGGTCTTTCAAGGGTTGAAACTGGAGATGAATCTGCTACTTTGGTAAAAGCAAAGGTTTCCCATAAAGTAGGAAGTCTAACAGGTTCAGCAAGTGGCAAGCTTGATGATTCAAAAGGACTTGAGGGGTTTGTACATAAAAAAGGAATATATACAGTAGGTATTCCTACAAATACTGTCATTCTTGGATCTATGGATCCTGATCTAATAAGACGAATTTTACAACAAAATAGTCATCTTTTTAGAAACTGTTATCAAAAGATACTAAAAGGATCTACCAGACCATTTAATGGAATGTTGCCACTTAATTTTGTGATTGGGGCATCAGGGCATGTTGTAAAGGCTGGAATTCGTTCTGGACGCGGTGGTGGTGATCTTCCTCGTGCAGTAAAGACATGCGTAATAAAAGTATTAAAAGGTATCACTTTTCCAGAGCCATTGGGTGGAGGTAGTGTTGAGGTTAATCAACCTATGAACTTTTTTCCTAAAAAGTTTTAAAATATATTTAAAACCGTATAATCTTTTTAAATAATCCAAACAGAATTGATTTATTCGTAGATTTGTCTAAAGTATTTTTAAATAAGTTTGTGGAGGTTTTTGCATGAAGAAAATTTTGTTATTTTGTTTTATTTGTATTTCATCTAGCTATGGCAGTACATATGAGACATTTTTAAGTTATGGATTTTTGCCCACAGGAGAGACTAAAGTTGTTGATAGTTTGCTTTTATATAATAATGATCAAACAGTTACTTTGGATTCTATATACACTAAGAAATCCAGGGCTTCCAATATTATTAAAAATGATTTAAATAAATTAAATGATAAATTATCTGATTTTTATGACAATTGTACCTATTCATTTGATGATAACCTGCTTGGATATAGTATGTTTATGAAGCTATATGGATTTACATCAGATGAAAAATATGTTTTTGGAGGCAGTATTCCAGATTGTGATCACAAGTGGTGTATGTTTAAATCTAAAAAACTTGAAAGAGTCTATAAATGTAGTTCTATGCTAAAAAGAAGTTATAGTGTTGCACTAAAATCACAGGTATATAGGTTTTATGCACGGTTAATTAATGATCAACAACGCGCAGAGGATTCCTGCAACTGGTATTTAAAAACCATTGATGATGATATTAATCATTATAATAAAAACATTTTGTTTGCAAGAGTTAGACATAATAAGAAAAAAAATATTTTTAGTTCTCCACAGATAGAATCAGTTTGTGAAATTACTAGAGTTTTTGCTGTATTTGATAAATCAAAATAAACATGGCCCTGGCAATCGATTAACGAAAGTTGTCAGGGCCAGTTATTCTTCTCCAAGTACAATAAACTTGTACTGTCTGAAGCCTGCCTCTGCCGTTGTATATAATATTTTTTTAATTTCAGAGTATTTAATTGTCTTATCTACAACAAGATTTACTCTTCCAGTAAAATCTTTTGCATCTTTTGATGAGTATTTAATCTCTTTTATGAGGTCTCGTTTTTTTATGAGTTCATTATAGAGGGGGATTATTCTTCTTTTGTTTTGATCATATATATTGGCGTTGTCTTTGTCTTTATCTAAAACAATTTTTTCATCTACCCATATTTTGCGGGGAGAGACTTGAACGATGGTTCCAGAAGTATTTATTTCTTGTGATTGTGAAATTGGAAGCTTAACTGAAGGAGGAACATTAAAAATAATTCCAGATGAGTTATAAGATTTTAACAAAAAAACAAGCATGATAACTAAAATATCTAGAAGTGAAGTAATATCCAAATCTACCATGGCTATTTTGGTTCTTCTAATTCGATTTCTAATTGAACGTGTACTTCTCATAGTTAGCTCTGGATGTTTCCAAATATAATATTATTAAACAGCTCTTCTACTTTTGTATCGATTCCATCTTTATCCTTACGATAAAGAGATTCATCGGTATGATTTATCAGTCTAATACTGTCCATTATTTTTATAATCAGATCGTATTCAATATCAACGATAGGCTCCAAAATAGCAGTTTTTTCCTTGATATTGCTTTTTTTAATATTAAAGAGAACGCTGTGAAGCTGATCTAGATTTGGAATTTTATCTGAAACATTTGCAATTTGATGTATTCTTCTAGAAGGTACCCCGGTAAAAATTTCAATAAATCCATTCTTGATTTTTACGGTAAGTGCAAGTGGTTTTTCATTTTTTTTAGGTTCTTCTGTTGATACCATTGGAACATTACTTGGAATTTCAAATATTTTTGTGAAATTTGCAGACATTAAAAGAAAGAAAATAAAAATAAATACAGCATCAAGTACAGGAATTAAATTAGGTACAATTCTCTTGTTATTTTTTCTTCTTCTTCTACTTGGGAGATTATACATTCGATATATCCTCTATCTAACTTTCACTCTCTTTTTTCGTTCCGATGAGATAAAGAAGTTTTACTGAAAACTCATCAATTTCACTGATTATTTTTTCAGCTTTACTTGATAAAAAAGTATGAAAAATCATAATAGAAATAGCTGAAAGAAGGCCAAAATAAGTGGTGTTCATGGCTTTTGAAATTCCAAGGCTAAGTAGTTCTGCTTTTTGAGCAGGATCAACATTTGCAACAGCTGCAAATGATTGTATTAATCCTTGAATTGTTCCCAATAGTCCAAACAGGGTCGATATGCTCGCGATAAGTTGTAGGTAATTTAGTCTTAATTCTAGTTTTGGTATTACTTCTAAGGAAGTAGCATCAATTGCGTTTTGCATTTGCATTTGAGTCGAATTTGCTCTTTTCAGTCCACTTTTTAAAACTTTGGGTAGACTTGCAACCGTTCCAGAACAAGCCCTGATTGCCCCTTGAATGTCATTAGATAAAATATATCTTTGAAGTTCATTCATAAAAGATGGGCCATCAACATCATATTTATATGAAAGTTTTAAAAAACGTTCAAGTGAAATGGCAATACCAATTGCCCAAACGATAATGATTATTCCCATAAAATATCCACCGTCAGTAATGAAAACAGCCAGTGAATTTATTGTCGATTGTATTAGTGATCCTTCCATGGAAAAACAACTCCTTATTATTATATTCTATTATTTAATTGTAATTTAAAAATAGTGTAAGACGTTAATTTTTAAATTGGGAATATTTTGCCTAACTTAATAATTATTAAGAATAAAGCCCAGGGAACAGTTGCTTTTCTACCCCTTTAATAAAAAGGTGGATTATTTTGATATGAGTTTCTTGGATTCGCTCTGTTTTTTTAGAAGGCACAATAATTGGAATATCTACAAAGTTTTTTAATACCCCACCGTCTTTTCCTAAAAGACCAATTATTTTAATTTTTTTGCTTTTAGCAATTTTGCATGCATTAATAACATTTTTTGAATTTCCACTGGTAGAGATAGCAAGCAGAGTATCGTTTTTTTTGCCAAAGGCCTCAATATATCTTGAAAAAATATTCTCGTAACCATAGTCATTTGCAACGCAACTAATATGCCCTGAATCACTAATACTAACTGCAGGCAGAGGTGCTCTTTCTTTGATAAATCTTCCGGTGAGTTCTTCGGCAAAATGAATGGCATCACACATAGAACCACCATTACCACAAGAAATGGCAGTTCCACTGTTATCGAAACTAAAAACTAATTGTTTAATAGATTGGTTCATTAAATCAAGAGTTTTAGAACTACTAAAAAATTCTTGTCCTATTTTGAGGCTTTCATCAACTAGGATTTGAATTTCTTTTTGCATTTAAGCAAGCTCTTCAATGCTTTTAACAATTTCAGCTTTAGGTTGAAGACCAACTAAAGTTTTTGCTGCCTCTCCATTTTTAAAAAACATCATTGTAGGAATACCACGTATTCCATATTTTTGAGCGATGTCTCCATTTTGATCTACATTAAGTTTTACAATTTTCACCTTGTCACCAAGTTCTTCTGCGATTTCTTCTAGAAGAGGACCGAGTGCTCTACATGGCGCACACCATTCTGCCCAAAAGTCTACAATGACAGTTGTATCAGATTTTAAAACTTCTTGATCAAATTGATCTTGATTTACATGACTAATTGTTCCCATATTGAACTCCTTTTGATTATCAAAGTATAAACTTTTATAATATATAATTTAATTTGAATAGTGTGTATATTTAAAAAATTACACGATGTTGTGCTGTGAGTTGTAATGATTTTCTTAAATAGGTAATTTAAAGAAAAATTCTTGTTTAATCGCTAAAGGGTATTATATAAAGAAAAAGTATGGAACGAAAGTATCTATTAAAAAATACAATGAAAGTTAGTCGTTTAACACGATTAATAGCTAAATCTATCGATATGTTTATTGTATTAATTTTATCTTTTTTTCTTTATCCAGTAGGCATTATTCTTGCTGTCGTATATATGATTTTTTCTGATTCATTGCAGTTAGGTCAATCTGTAGGGAAAAAATTTATGGGATTTAAAGTTATCTCAACAGAAGATGGATCATCGTGCTCTATAAAGCAATCTACAATTCGAAATTTGCCAATTATTATTCCTCTTGTTTTTGCAATAATACCTCTTTGGGGTTTTTTCTTTGCACTTTTGGTAGGAGTTCCTTTTGTTTTGCTTGAAATTTATCTCATTTATAGTCTTGACTCAGGAAATCGATTAGGTGATGTTATGTCAGATACAACAGTAATGGCAGGTAGTTCTGGCAATAAAAATACTCAGAAATCCAATTCTAAAGAAAAGATTTTTGAGTCAAATCCCTTATGAAAAAATTAATTATAGTAGATGTTAGTAATTTTATTTTTAGAGCTTTTTATGCGATTCGGCTTTTAAATGCTCCTGATGGAACCCCCGTAAATGCTGTTCATGGCGTCTTGTCTATGATGCTAAAGCTGTTGTCCACCTATAGGCCAACACATCTTTTTATTGCAAGAGATACTGGGAAAGGTACATTTCGAAAAGAGATGTATGAGCAATACAAAGCAAATCGCAGTGAACCTCCTGATGAGTTAAAACCTCAATTTGCACTTGTAGAGAAATTAATGAATAAATTAGATATTGCAACATTAGCAATGAATAATTATGAAGCTGATGATGTTATTGGCAGTGCTGTTACTCAGTGGGAAGATGAGTTTGATGAAATTTATATAGCAACAGGTGATAAAGATTTAATGCAGTTTGTAAATGATAAGGTCAAAGTGTTAGATACTATGAAAAATATTATTTACGACAGAGATAAGGTTTTTGAGAAAATGGGCGTTTGGCCTGATCAGATTGTGGATTACCTTTCAATGGTTGGTGACAGTTCAGATAATATTCCAGGGATGAAAGGTATTGGGGCAAAAGGAGCTTCTAAGCTTCTTGGTGAATTTAAAACGTTTGAAAGGTGTATCGCTCATAAAAATGAGTTTAAGGGTAAAAAATTAATTAATGCTTTTGAAAATTATTTAGATGAGGGGCTTTTATCTAAGAAGTTAATTCAAATAAAAACTGATTTAGATCTGGGAGTGACAGGAAGCCAAACACAGTATCTCTTTCAACCAGGAGCACTGTTATATGATTTTTTGCACGAATTAGGTTTTAAATCAACGGTAAAAAAAATCAAAGATATTGCGGATAATTCTGAGCAGGCAGAGATTAGAGAAACTCAAGAACAATTTCAAGGGCCTCAAACGCAAGAGTCTCATCTCTTTGAGAGTCAAGTTGTTGGAGATATGAAGTTTTTTTCAGAAATAATTAAAACAATTAAAAAGTGCGATATTTTATCGGTTATTACTGAGTATGATAGTCGAGATATATATGAGAGAAATATTGTTTCTATATCATTAAGTATGGATGGAAAAAAAGTTTACTTCTTTCCATTTAAAAACCAAAAAAGTGTGTTGCAATTAGATGGAGATAATAATTTACCAGAAGGATCTCTTGAGCAGTTGTTAGTTATTTTATGGGAAGAGGATAATAAGATTATTTTCAGTCCT
>DAOVTR010000361.1 GCA_030633015.1 Bdellovibrionales bacterium | reverse complement strand
GAAGATTTAAGAATGTTTCAACTTTTAATTGTTTGATAGTCTCTTTTTCAAAGGATGGATAAAGATTTACTAGGTACATTCCTAGTAAAGTTACTCGTTTTTTATGAGCTTGAATGTGACAATTAAAGTCATTTATGTTTTTAATGTATTGTAAATCGCTAGAATATCCAGCTATTGATATTAAAAATAGGGTAAAAAATAGTAAATATTTTTTCATTACATGAGCCTTGGTAAAATCATTGTAATTATAGCAAAATACGTAATTAACAATTATAAAATCGATAAATTTGTAATAAATTCATATCTGGAGAACTAATGACAAAAATAATTCCAGAAGTGAATCTTCATCCAACAACTATCAGACTTTTAAAAGAAGGCCATCCATGGGTGATAAAGGATGAATTTACAAGTAAATTTCCTGCTGGAGTTGATTTATTAATAGGATTAGATCGGAATGAAAATAAATTTGCAATCTTAATTAATGATCCGGCTCACCCGCGTATTAAAGCAAGATTTTGGTGTAAATATTTAAAAGACAACCAATTAAATAATTTTGAACATGATTTAAATCAACGAATTAAAGCATCAATATTAAAAAGAAAGAGTTTTTTTAAAGAACGAAAACGAGAAAACTTTTATATTATTTTTTCGGATGCAGACTTTTTATCAGGTTTATTCGTTCAATATTTATCAGATACGGTCTTAATTCAAACCTATAGTGATTTTTGGGTTAAATATATGGATGAGATTGTTAATATTATAAATAGAGAATTGATTCAGTTTTTAGGTGATCAGCTAGTGACTATATTATGGCAAAAAAGACAATCTAAAAAGAGTGAGCATTTTACACTGCTTCAAGGTGAGTTTTTAAAGTCAAAGGTTGTAAGCGAATTTGGCCTTAAATATATTTTAAAATTTAATCAAGGGCATGACTTTGGCATTTATAGTGATATGTCAGAAATAAGAAAGTCTATTGAAAAATATTATAAAAAATCTAAAACTATTTTAAATTTATATTCTTATACAGGTGCATTTAGCTTGATGGCTTTAAAGCATGGCGCAGAAAAAGTTACCTCTGTAGATATCTCAAAGAAATATATGTTGTGGTTAGAGGAGAATCTTGAAATTAATAATTTAAATGTTGATGATAAGCATAAGTCAATTATCAGCCCGGTGGATAAATATATAAAAAATAATTTGGATTTAGAGTTTGATTTTATAATTTGTGATCCACCCACGGCTTCATTTAATGGCAAGCAGGTAACTCAGGCCCTAAGAGATTATGAGTTGTTGCTCCCGAAGTTGGTTGATTTATGTAAAGTAAATGGGAATGTTTTAATTTTTCTAAATACTCACAGAATTAAACGATCAAAGTTTATTTCAAAAATCAAAGATATTTTAATTAAAAACAGTCTTGATCGTCTTGTAATTATTAAAAAAGAGTATGAGTTATCACATGATTGTCCGAGGTTAAGTGGTTTTCCTGAAGGAGATTATTTAAAAGGTATAATGCTAGAAAAATTAAAGAAGTAACTAATCATATTTTTGATTTTCCCGATAAGTAAAAGTGATGAAATTAATCCAAAATAATAACTTTTATCTTTTTATATCTCTTCTGTTTTTTATATCTTGTTCACATTTTAATGTTCATGAAAATAATAGACTACCTGCCAGTAATTTTAGAGAAGTTCATTCAGGAATTGAATTTGAAGGAGTTTTTCCACAAGGTGTTAGTTTGTCTAGTTTGAAAGAGACTATAAAATACAATTTAGAAGAGATGATTCCAGAAGTTGAATTTTCTGATGATGTTGAGGTCCACTTCACTGACTTCAAAGATGAAAGTATTATTTTTATTAAAAATGGAGAAGAAAAAAAGATTGAAGTTAAATCGGATCAATCTATTAAGCCTTCAGTAGGATATGAAGGTGTTGAAATTACTTCTCCAGTTCTTAAAAATGAAAACGATTATAATTTATGGATGAACATATTTAAAAAATTTAAAACATGGGGAATTAGAGAGGCGCCACTATCAGGAGGAATTCATATACATGTTAGTGTTGGTACTGAATTGGATTATGATAGAAAATTTATTTTTAATTTCTTTAGATTTTTTAATACTGTAGAAGATCAATTTGTAGAGTTGTTTCAAACCAATCCAACAAGGTCATACCTTGTCTTTGGTAAGCCGAAAGACTATATAAAAGAAGATAGCCGAACAATTATTCAATACAATTCCATGTATGAAACCTTTGAATTTAGAATGTTTAATAGCGTATTAGATGAAGACTATTTGGATGTAGCTCATGATCTTGTAACAAAATTAATACGAGAATATGCTAAAAACCCGAATGCTGATTTATTTAAATCTAATGATTTGAAATTTATATCAAAAGAGCTTGGTGCAAAAGTATATGATCAGTGGGATAGTTTTAAGAGGTTTTCTTTGAAGGATTATTCTGGAGATTTTAACTCTTTTTCATGGGAGACATTAAAATATCGCAAAGTTGAAGATCCTGTCGGGGAATATATCAAATATTTCAAGTCAAATCCTAAGCTTAAGGATGTACAAAAAAGGCTTTTGGTTTTTTTAAAAAAAGCTAAAAACCATTTTACTTTTTCAAATAATGATATAAGCAGAATATTTAATGAGTGCGCAGAAAGTGTTCCTCCACAGCATATGTTAGAATATTTAAAATATATGTTATCCCATAAAGTATTATCAGTTACAGT
>DAOVTR010000059.1 GCA_030633015.1 Bdellovibrionales bacterium | reverse complement strand
GCATGAATCTCTTCAAAATATTTATTTCTAATGATCATTAAATCACCTGGAAGAGTTTTTTCTCCAACTCGTAAAGGTCGGCAGCTATCTGATTGTAACCAGGTGGATAACTCGCGAGGATTAGAATAGGAACTATAGTGCAGGAGATTACTTATTCTTAAAGTGGTATTCCAGCAATTAATTCCAGAAATTTTGGGATTTGATATCATTAAGAAATTCATGGAATTAGGTAGAGCTTTAGTTAGATTAAGACTACAAATTTGGTTTTCTATTTTAAGTAGCGAATTTTTTTGTTCAATAAGCGGAGTATTATAAACGATGGCATTTAGAGGTATTTTTTGAAGTAAATTATATTGATGTAGGGCCCTGGAAAGGTCAACTAGGGTTTTGCATGGATAAGACTCTGTTGCAATAAAAGTATTGGAATTTAGATTTATTGCAAAATCAGATGAAAATGAGTAGTTCGAAGATATTAATATTGTAAATAGTAATATGGTCTTAAAAAACGACAAAATTTAACCTTGTTATAGTTAGGTCAACTATATAAGAAATACATGCTTTTCTGATAAATATTGCCTGTTTTGCAAAGATTACATGGAAAAGGAGGTACTATAGTGGAACTGCTTGCCTTTATTGAAAAAACTACTGAATAGACTTAAAATTTTACTAGTAATTAATTCATTGTAGAGAAGGTTTCAGTATGAAAAATAAAATTTTATTTGTTGATGATGACGTTGATAATACAACATTTATTTCTCAAAAATTAACCAAAGAGGGATATGATCTTTTAGCAGTAAATGACTCCAGGTTATGTGAAGAAAAAATTGAAAGTTTTTCTCCTGACTTGATACTCCTAGATGTGCTGATGCCAAATTTATCAGGTCTCGATCTTCTTAAAATTATTAGAAAAAAATATAACGAAAATACCCTGCCAATAATAATGGTGACAATTCAAGATACACCAGATGATATTGCGCTTGCTCTTGATAATGGTGCTAATGATTATATTACAAAACCTGTAAACATGAAGGTAGCAATTTCAAGAATTAATACTCAGATAAATCAAATAATTCAGTCGAAAGAAAATGTTAAAAATAGGGCAATTGAAGCAATTAATGCCATGGTTGTAACCTATAATCATGAGATAAATAATCCTCTATCAATTGCATTTGGAAGTCTTATTCAGTTAAAAAGGGAAATTAGTAAAAAATCTGTTCCTTTAGGAAGGTTGGAAAAATCCCTTGAGCGAATAAAAGATATTGTTAAAAAAATTGAAAAAGTTTCAAATGATGAAAAGTTTGAGTTAGAAAATTATAGCGAAAAAACAAAGATGGTTAAAATTGGTAGTGATGACTAGAAGGTTGTCTATATGAAAAAAATAATAATTATAACTATTTTTATTTTGTTTGCACAAAGTTGCGTCGAGGGAAAAAAGGATAAGAGATTAAGAATTTCTTACAATAATTGGGTTGGTTATACTCCATTGCATTATATTAATAAGCTAGGGTTAATGAAAGATTATGTGGATTTTCATATCCTAATGACACCACAGGAGAGTGTTAAGCTTTTTAATATAGGGCGAATTGACGGTTTTGCAGGGACTCAAAATGAGTATTATGCGACGAACACACTCTCACCTCAAACAATTCCAACTGTTTTTTTAGATAGATCCCTAGATGGAGATAAAGTACTTTCAAATATGACAGTTAATCAGATTAAAAGATCAAAAAATAAAATAGATGTATATTTAGAAAGGCAATCAATAAATCGAATACTGTTTAAAGCGTTTATTAAAAAACATAATTTTCATATTAGTAAATTTAAGGTTGTAAATGCTGATCAAGTTGAGATCTCTAGTTTAAATTTAAATGAAGGAAAAAAAATTATTATAACCTACGATCCATTTAGTACTTCATTACTTAATAAAGGATTTAAAGAGATTGGTTCAAGTCGTGATACTGGCGCCTTCATTATCGATGCTATTTTTATCAGGTTGTCTGCTTGTAAAGCACATAGGCAAACAATTATAGCTCTTAAAAGTAATATTAATTTGGCGATTGAAGAGTTAAAAGAAAATCCAATAGGATACTATGCGCTTGTTAAAGATTTCTTAACAGGGCAGAGTTTTGATGAATTTATAAAGGCAACGAAAGATATAAAGTGGATCAATAAGAAAATTTCAAAAGAAGAAAAAAGATTGATGAGAGAGAATAATATTCCTTATGAATGGGCACTGTAATGACTTATAAAAACTTGAGAAGAATAGGCATTCTGACAGTGTTTGTTATATATTTAACTGGTTTTTATATAAGCAATAATCTATTGAAAAATAACTTAAACATTCATAGCAATCATCATCTTGGACTTCAGTTAGATTCCATGACCTATTATTTAACAGATTATCTTTATGATAATAATCTCATGTCTTTTAAAAGGATAATAGATAAAGAATTAATTGGAAAAACTTCTATTAAAGAGATTTATGTTACGGATTCTAAAAATACTATTCTAGTAACTTCTGATACCCTGATGAAAAACAGGAAGTTAAAAGAAACAAATGTTATCTCTCTTAGGCGATTTATTAACGACAATACTGGTAAAATGAGCTGGGTTAAAATAATTATACCTGTATTAAATTTGACTGATAATGAAAGTGAAATTTATAATTTAATTATAAAAGTAGATAGGTCTTTCTGGGAGAAAGCTTTCTTTAAAAAATTAAGACTTCCTTTTCTTATTTTTTCTTTAATAATTCTTAGTATGCTTTTAGTTGTTACTTATATAAATCATCGATTGGTGAGTAGGCCGATTAAAGAGTTTATTCAGTTTGCAAATTCAAAGTCAGATAAAATTAAAAAATGTTATCTTAAGGATTTAAATAAACTGGGTGATTATTTAAAAGTTACCTCAAATGATTTAGCTAAAGAAAGAAACAAGTTTAAGGAGATGTTTTATAAGCATAAAGCGATGAGATTGTTGATTGATGTTGAAACAGGACAAGTTGTTGATGCGAATAATTCAGCATGTGATTTTTATGGTTATAGTATTTCTCAGTTTAAATCCATGAATTTAAATAGTCTCTCTGTATTAAAACCAAAACAGGTCTTTAAAATAATACAGGATGGAAAAGATGAGTTGCAAAATTATTTTAGAATTAAACATAAACTAAAAAGTGGAGAAATACGAAAGGTTGAAATTTATTCTACACCAATTAAATTGGATAATAAAATATTGTTATTTTATCTAATTCAT
Source organism: Bdellovibrionales bacterium (assembly GCA_030633015.1). The sequence continues at coordinate 4,825 of DAOVTR010000059.1, read as the reverse complement.
GACGTGACTAAAGAGGAAAAATATTTAAATGCACTTGAGGTTGCAAGGGTCAAATTACAAGAACAGGTAGAAATTGAACAACGTTATAATTCTTTTATTCAAACAATGCCTGGCATTGTCTATGAGTGTAAAATGGATTCTTATTGGACCATGCTTAAGCTTAATGCTGCAACCAAAGAAATTACGGGATATGATCCTGAAGAATTCTTGTATAATAAAAAAAGATCATTTTCAAGTATTATTCACCCTGATGATGTTTCTAAAGTTGAATCTGATATATTAAATGCAATCAATGCAAATAATAAATACATTCTTGATTATAGAATAATTACAAAAAATAAAGAGGTAAAGTGGGTCCACGAAAGAGGCAAAGGACATTTTGATGATGGAAAAGTTCAATGGTTAAGTGGCGTCATATTAGATATGAGTGAAAAATTTAACCTTGCAAGAGAAGTTACTGTAATTGAAGATAAATATAAAACTTTATTTGATGGAGCTTACGACGCAATTTTTATCTCAGATATTGATACTGGTAATATAGTTGATTGTAATCCAGCAGCTTGCATATTAATGGAGTCAAATCGAGATGATCTTATTGGAATGAATCACAAAAGTTTATATTTAAATAATACTGTTTCTCACACTCATTTAGATGGGCCATTAGTTGAAGGTTCACTAAAAACAAAAAATGATAATTTAGTACCTGTTAGTATTAAATCCAATAAAATATTTTTTAATAGCAAACAATATGTGCAGGCTATTTTAAGGGATATAACAGAAGTAAAACAAAGAGAGCAAGATTTATCAACGATTGTGAATCAAGAGGTAGAGCGTAGAACAGTACAAGATAAATTATTGCAACAGCAATCTAAAATGGCCGATATCGGAGGGATGGTTTCAGCTATTTCACATCAGTGGAAACAACCACTAAATGTTATATATATGTCAACTCAGAGAATTGAAGATGAGATTTTAGAGAAAAATATTGATAGACAGAAAATTATTAATATTCAAAAAACAGTAGGGAAACAAGTTGAGTTTTTAATTCAAACTTTAAATGATTTTAGAGATTTTTTAATGCCAGCTAAAAACTTAGATGATTTTTCAGTAAAACAGTCAATAATAAAAATATTTGAAATAATTAGACCTCAACTAGAACTTCATAAAATTAAAATTGAGTTAGAGGGGAAAGATATTTTGGCATTTGGTATTGATAATGAGTTTAAGCAGGTTATTTTAAATATTGTAAACAATGCTATGGATAATTTTGAAGAAAAAGAAATTAAAAAACCAGTAGTTAAAATAGATCTATCGTCTAAAGGTGATAGAGCAAATATTTTAATTTCAGATAATGGCGGAGGCATAGCAAGTGATCTTTTACCAGAGAAAATATTTGAGCCATTTATTACAACAAAAGGAAAAGATGGTAATGGAATTGGAATGAGTTTGGCCAAAAGGCTGATTGAAGTTAGTATGAATGGTGATCTGATCGCATTTAATAGTTCAAAGGGTGCATGTTTTCAGATAGAGCTACCAATTAGTTGTTCTAATCCCAAGATATTATTAGGATTAAATGAAAGCATTTCTATTTTGTTTGTTGAGGATGAAGAGGTTGCAAGAGAAACCATGGTTCATTTTTTAACTGGTAAGTTTGCTCATGTCCATGTGGCGGTTGATGGCAAGGATGCGATGGAAAAATATGAGCTATATAAGATCGATATTGTTGTTACCGATATAAACATGCCGGTACAAAACGGTAATGATTTGGTTGAGTTTATTCGAAAAAAAAATATGGATATACCAGTTATAGCTCTTACTGGTGTTGCAGAAGATATTAAAAAGCCAGAATATTTTTCAGCAATTTTAGAAAAGCCTATAAAGAAAAAAGTTCTTTTTGAAACGATAGATAAGTTTAGATCTAAGAAGAAAAAATAAAAAATTATCTTTCATGATCATTTAACGATTATGCATACTATGACATTCGCTGCATCGTATGATCGCAGTGTGAGTACTATGGAGTAAATTTTGATCATGGCAGGAAGTGCATGTTTGCAAATTATTTTCAATTGCATTTACAACGTTAGTTTCGCTAGATCCATGACAGGTTATGCAGTCTAATTGGTGATTAGTGATGTGTTCAGCTATAAGATTGTTGTCATGACATTCCAAGCATTGGCTTGTGGTAGCGACAGAATTTGTATGAGAATCACTCAGAATATTATTATTTGAATGACAGTCAGTACATTTTGAATTTAGTATTGGATCTTTAATGCCATTGATATGTTCACTTGACGATTCTATACTTGGGTGACATTCACTGCAATTTTGTAGAATAGTAGCGTGAGTATTATGGATTGAATTTTGAGTAAGCTCTGTATGGCAGGAAATGCATTCAATCGATTGTTCTGTGTTATCCCACGATCTGGAAAGGCCACCACCAGGTAAACTATTTCCATGACAATAAATATTTGAACAACCTTTAGTGTTTTTATCCCAAACTGGGTTCATGTTATCTGTTTTCGAAAGAGTTCCCCATTCGAATATCATCTCTTTGCTGTCGAAGCCATCTTGGTGAATACTCTCTTGATGGCACTCAAAGCAACTCATTGTATGAGTATTGTGTGCACCTGAAGATTTAATTTCACTATGACATAGGATACAATCACTTGTTTGAAATTCAGTATTAGGTGATTTGGTTGAACGGTCCTCTGTAGATTGAACGCAACCCAAAAGCGAAATTAGAGTAAAAATAAAAATGATATTTAAAACTTTCATACTAATACTATTATAACGGATCAATAAGGTAATATTGTTAGAAAAAGTAGCGGGTATTTACTATTTAATTACTTTTTTGCAATTTATAGGTAGATAGAAGCTTCTAAAGCCCCTTTTAGAGGTTATGTTAAGGTCTGATAAAACTTTATTTTATAGCAAGAATTATTGGCACAAGAGAGAACAATATAATTGTATTACCTAATAGGTGTTATGTTTTACAATTTCTTGAACATATTTAGCCTTAGTTATTCTAAGACTATTTTCACCTTTACAATCTGTTTGTGTAGAACATTTTCTTGCTCTAAAACATCTTTTTCTGAAATCATATTCAAAGTCAGGTTCTCCTGATTGAACAATGCTTTCTACTTTATGAGTTTGGCCATTGATAATCGGTGATCCTGAGTTACCTGCAAAAAGATCAAGATCGGTAACGAGGTAGTTAGTACCTTTATTAGAAAGGATTTTACCATTGTCAGTTATTTTTAGTGGCAATCCCCATGGGTATCCTAGAGCAATAAGTTGAGTATTGTCAGAGATTTTTCCTTCAGTTCGAACTTGAAATAATCTTCGATTTGTAACTGGACGGTCTAATGTAACAATTCCATAATCAACTTTATAAAACGCTTTAAAACTGGAATAGAAATCTTTACATTTGAAAACGTTTTTTTCTGGAATAATATATGGTTTAGAAAAATCGGTATCGTAGTCAGCAGCAAAATCTAGTACAAATGAAGTCTCTCTGCATTCGCTTCTTTTTTTTATACAATGACCTGCAGTTGCAACTTTATTGGGTGCAATTAAAAAACCGGTACAAAAACCAACAGCTAGTTGATCTACAAATGGTTCATCGTCACATAAGTTTTCTCTTTTCATGGTGATGTGTCTTAGTCTGTATCCACCTTCAACTTTTACCAGTCTACGAGTTAAAATAAATGCCAAGGTAGATCGTGCTAGTTCAATTACGTCAGGATTATGATAGTTAATGGCGTCATAGCGGTTATCTTCTCCATAAATTACACCGTGTTTACCAAAAGTTAGTGGTGAAAAAATAATAGACATTATAATTATATAAAATTTCAAGACTACTCCTTAAATAAATGTGTAGTTGTATTTTTCGTTTCAATGGCATCGTACCAAGAATTTATTTCCAAATGGTTTTCTTCTCCAAAAACAGTACCTGTGTTTGCGCCAGGAATTGCTGAATTATGAACTCCAATAACAAAATTCATATCATTAATTTCTGACTGAAGGGCCGCCCCACTCATTCCTCCGTAGGTATCACAGTGATACTCCGCAAATTGTGGATAGATTGTTGCCTGACACTGAGTTTGCCAAGCTGTACCAAGTTCTTTATCTCCAGGGTATCCTACGATTGTGATCTGGTAGTCACTATAATATCTTTTTAATTTCATCAGTCCAAGCCAACCATTAACTTCACCAACACTGTCATGCAATTCAAGCAAAGCAAAATCATAAAATTCTGCTCCATGTCGGTAATAAGAAGTGTGAATATATGCTTTTTTGACCATAACTTTTTCAAAAGGAATATCAGTTTTTGATTGTCTACCTGGATAGAAAGTTAATTTATCTGCCCATTTGCCTTTTGACTCGTCATATACACAATGAGCGGCTGTTACAATCTGGTTTGGTCCAATAAGTGTTGCTGTACATGCGCTTTTTTTATTATTTGTCATGGCCATTAATTGGCCTATGGCCGAATAAGGGTAGATTTTTGTATCTAAAATTTGCTCTCTATTATCTTCTCCCCAAATGAGTCCAACAGAGTTACAGAGTTCTTGTGGACAGTAGGGCATCGATAGTGAGTAAGTGTTAAGTGATATAGATAGTACGAAAAAAGAGATGATAAGTTTTATGTTGATCATTTTAGCTCCTATTGGTGAGCTAAATTATCAATTGAAACCTGCTTGCGCAAGGAAACTTATTACTAATTGTTCTGTTTGAAGTTGTTCCGAGTTAGTTATTTCAGCAAGTTAACTGAATTTTAATACTAATCCATGGAGATATAATATTTTTTTAAAATAACAGATTG